>CAXQAV010000206.1:0-18485 GCA_964221795.1 Luminiphilus sp.
CATCTTCAGCCTCGACCAAGCTTTTCCATGGCGGCCTTCGCTATCTTGAGTTTTTCGAATTCGAGCTGGTGAAAAAAGCGCTGGTCGAACGCGAGGTGCTTCTCAAGAACATGCCGCATATTAGTTGGCCGATGCGTTTCGTGCTGCCCTATCACAAAGACATGCGGTTCGAGGGTGACACGCCCGCATCGAAGCTGCTGACTCTCTTCATGCCGTGGATGAAGGGCCGCCGCCCTGCGTGGCTGATCCGGCTGGGGCTGTTCCTTTATGACAATCTGGGCGGGCGCGAGATCCTGCCGGAGACAGTGACGCTTGATCTGGGCAAAGATCCTGCGGGCAGGCCGATCAAGGAAAAGTTCCAGCGCGCCTATGAATATTCCGACTGCTGGATCGAGGATTCACGTCTGGTCGTGCTGAACGCCCGCGATGCCGAGGAACGCGGGGCGACCATCATGACCCGCACCAAGGTGATCAGCGCCGCCCGTGTGGACGGTCATTGGGAAATCGTGACCGAGGCAGGGGGCATGCAGACGACTCACACCGCGCGCGCGCTGGTGAATGCCGGTGGCCCCTGGGTGGAGAATGTGGTCCGCGAAGTCGCACGGCTCAACACCTCTGAAGGGGTGCGGCTGGTTCGCGGAAGCCATATCGTGACCAAGAAACTCTTTGATCACGACAAGAGTTATTTCTTTCAGGGCGAGGACGGGCGGATCATCTTTGCCATTCCCTATGAGACGGATTTCACCCTGATCGGGACGACCGACAAGGAACACGAGAACCTGTCCGAAAAACCCTTCGCGACGGATGAGGAGCAGGACTACCTCTGCGCCTTTGCCTCGCAGTATTTCGAAAAGCCCGTCACCCGCGCGGATGTGGTCTGGACATACTCCGGCGTGCGTCCGCTTTATGATGATGGGGCCAAGTCCGCCACAGCCGCAACGCGCGACTATGTGCTGTCACTGGATGACAATGGCGCGCCGCTCCTCAATATCTTTGGCGGCAAGATCACGACCTACCGCAAGCTGGCCGAAAACGCGCTGAAAAAGCTGACGCCGTTGATTGGCGGCGGTGGAACATGGACTGATAAGGCGCCGCTGCCGGGCGGGGACTTCAAGGTCGCGGATCGTGACAGGCTCGTCGCCGATCTTGAACGGGACTACCCGTTCCTGAGCCACAAATGGGCGCTGCGCCTGGTCAAAGCATATGGCACCGAGGCCCGTCTCATCATGGGTGATGCAACCGATGCCGCAGCACTGGGGCAGGACTTCGGTGCAACACTGACCGAGGCCGAAGTCAAATGGCTTATGGCACGCGAATATGCGCGCACGGCCGAGGATGTGGTCTGGCGGCGCTCCAAACTGGGCCTGCGACTGACGTCCGAGCAGATCGCGGCGCTGGACGCTTACATGAACGCTTGAGCCTGCGCGCAGGGGCGGTAGTCTGACGAAAATTCGGGGGGAGAGACATGACCTATAGTCTGGCCATTGATCAGGGCACGACATCAAGCCGTGCGATCATCTTTGACGGTGAGATGCGCGTCAAAGCCATCGCGCAGGAAGAATTCACCCAACATTTCCCCAAATCAGGCTGGGTCGAACATGACCCGTCCGATATCTGGTCCTCGGTCGCCTCCACCTGCCGCGGTGCGATTGAAAAGGCGGGCATCACTGCCGCCGATGTGGCCGCGATCGGCATCACCAACCAGCGCGAGACAACGCTTGTCTGGGACAAGAACACCGGCGAGGCCATCCATAACGCAATCGTCTGGCAGGATCGCCGCACCTCTGCCTTTTGCGAGGAACTGCGCAAAGAGGGTTTCGAGGCGACAATCACCAAAAAGACCGGCCTGCTGGCTGATCCCTATTTTTCGGGTACCAAGGTCAAATACATCCTCGACACCGTCAAAGGGGCACGCGCACGGGCCGAGGCGGGTGATCTGCTGTTTGGCACCGTGGACAGCTATCTCATCTGGAAGCTAACGGGTGGTAAACGCCACGTGACGGACGCCACCAACGCGGCCCGCACGATGCTCTATGATATCCGCAAGGGCCAGTGGAGCACGACGATCTGCGAACGCTTCGGTATCCCCATGAACATGCTGCCAGAAGTCCTTGATTGCGAAGCAGATTTCGGAACCACGCGCGCTGATCTCTTCGGGCGCGAGCTGCCGATTTTGGGCGTGGCCGGCGACCAGCAAGCCGCCACCATCGGTCAGGCCTGTTTTGCGCCGGGCATGCTGAAATCGACCTATGGCACGGGCTGTTTTGCACTGCTCAACACCGGCGACACGCTGGTTGAAAGCCAGAACCGTCTGCTCGGCACCATTGCCTACCAGTTTGAGGGTAAGCCGACCTATGCGTTGGAAGGCTCGATCTTTATCGCGGGCGCCGTGGTGCAATGGCTGCGTGACGGACTGAAGATCATCCGCGAGGCAAAGGAAACGCAGCCCTTGGCCGAGACCGCCGATGACGGGCAGGAGCTTTACCTCGTGCCGGCCTTCACCGGACTTGGTGCGCCCTATTGGGACGCCGAGGCACGTGGCGCGATTTACGGTTTGACCCGCAATTCCGGTCCTGCAGAATTCGCCCGCGCGGCGCTGGAAAGCGTCGGTTTCCAGACCCGCGACCTGCTGGAGGCGATGAAGAGTGACTGGGAAGGGCATGATAACGCTGGCGTTTTACGCGTTGATGGCGGGATGAGCGCATCCAACTGGTCGATGCAGTTCCTCTCTGACATCATCGGTGCTCCGGTGGACCGCCCGACCGTGCTGGAAACCACGGCGCTTGGCGTCGCATGGCTCGCGGGGATGCGGGCTGGTGTATATCCAGATCAGGACGGGTTTAAGGCCAATTGGGCCCTCGACCGCCGGTTCGAGCCGCAGATGGACGAGGCCACGCGCGAGCGGCGCTATGCGGGTTGGAAGGATGCGGTGAAGCGGACGCTGAGCTAGGCCGGCGCCGGACCTACCGCCGCGCCATCTCCCAGACAGCAAATTCCGCCGCCCGTTTCTCGCGCAGCTTCTCCTCAACGTCGGGTGAGATCGTGAGGTCCATCTTGGGCGACACGTTCTTGTCCTTGAGTGTGATCGTCACATCCAGACGTTCTTCCAGATAGGCAATCACCTTATCCCACTGCTCATACTGGAACAGATGCTGTGCGCCGATCTCGCCGTCGTTGATCGTCAGGAACCGCGCCTGCGAGCCGACATTAGCAAAAGGGGGGGGGTCCCTTGCAGTATTCCAGAACGAAATCGTCGAAACTGATGTCGCAGGTGGAGTTCGGATGTCCGATCAGGTCGTCCCGTGTGCGGTAGCGATACCAGCTGCCAAGTCAGTCGATCGGGTTGCGCACGACCGCCATCAGCTCTGGGTCCTTGTCGCCGACCTGTTTGAACAGCGGCTTGAGGAATCGTTTGTAGCGGTAGCAGGGCGCATGCTTGATTTCGGGCGGATCACGCAGCACGAGCGAGGCGCGCGGGGCCAAAGCGCCCTCAAGTGCCGTCGAGCCGGTCTTGGGAATGGCCAAAAGGACAAGATTTTCTTTACAAAAAACAAGCATTTGACCCGTATTCCCGCAGTTCGTCGCCATTCAGACTAAGCAATAAACACTTCCTTAACCACCTTTCATCCACGATGCCCGCACAGATTTTTGTTGCAATGTTCCGGTTTTGATCTCATTAAAGGCGAGAACACAAAGAGAACAAAAGCAGTGATTGCCGCCCCAGCGGGTGCATGAAATAAGGACAGGAAACATGGCAACGGCAGAACTACTCAAGATGGCAGACAAGAAAACGGCCGATAAGGAAAAGGCACTGGAAAGCGCGCTTGCGCAGATCGAACGGCAGTTCGGCAAGGGCTCGATCATGCGTCTGGGCGGCCAAAACCAGATGGCGGATATCGAGGCGACATCGACTGGCTCGCTCTGTCTGGATATCGCGCTGGGGATCGGCGGCCTGCCCAAGGGGCGGATCATTGAAATCTACGGGCCGGAATCCTCGGGTAAGACCACGCTGACCCTGCACGCCATTGCCGAAGAACAGAAAAAAGGTGGGGTTTGCGCCTTTGTCGATGCCGAACACGCGCTTGACCCGCAATATGCCAAGAAGCTGGGCGTCAATCTGGACGAGCTGCTGATTTCGCAGCCGGACACTGGCGAGCAGGCGCTGGAAATCGTCGATACGCTGGTCCGTTCGGGTGCTGTCAGCATGGTGATCGTCGACTCGGTTGCCGCGCTGACGCCGAAGTCCGAACTTGAGGGCGACATGGGCGACAGCTCGGTCGGTGTGCATGCTCGTCTGATGAGTCAAGCGATGCGGAAACTGACTGGCTCGATCAACCGCTCAGGCTGTATGGTGATTTTCATCAACCAGATCCGGATGAAGATCGGTGTGATGTTCGGCTCGCCCGAAACCACCACGGGCGGCAACGCTCTGAAATTCTACGCCTCGGTCCGCCTGGATATCCGCCGGATCGGTGCGATCAAGGACCGTGACGAGGTTGTGGGCAACGCGACCCGTGTGAAAGTGGTCAAGAACAAGGTGGCGCCACCGTTCAAACAGGTTGAATTCGACATCATGTATGGCGAAGGCATTTCCAAGACGGGTGAACTGCTGGACCTTGGCGTCAAAGCAGGTGTCGTTGAAAAGTCGGGTGCGTGGTTCTCTTACGGGGACGAGCGGATCGGACAGGGGCGTGAGAACTCCAAGCTGTTCCTGAAGGAAAACCCGGCGGTCGCACTGGAAATCGAAGACAAGATTCGTGCGGCACATGGGTTGGATTTCGACATGGGCGGCGGCGATTTCGAAGGCGACGACGATCTGGTTGAAATGTAAGGCCGCAGACGGCGACGCCAGAAACGCCCCCTTTGCCGGCAGGCATCGGAGAATATTCCGGAAGGACCGTCGCAGATGCGGCGGTTCTTTTCCGTTTTCGGGGGTGAACGAACGGTTCGCGAGGGTTGGTGCGGATATCCGGTTTCGTGAATGCGAAACCAGCAGCAGACACGCTTGTTTGCATGTGGACAGTGGGGGTGCAGGGGGCTATTTCTCGCGTCCAACGTAACAACTTGCCGAGAAGCCGCCATGACCAGCCTTGCTGACATCCGCTCCACTTTTCCGAATTACTTTGGAAAGCAGGATCACGAGATCGTGGCCTCCAGCCCCTTGGTGCCGCGTAACGACCCCACGCTGATGTTCACCAACTCAGGCATGGTGCAGTTCAAGAACCTCTTTACCGGCGTCGAGACCCGCGACTATGTCCGCGCGACCACGAGCCAGAAATGCGTTCGGGCAGGCGGCAAGCACAACGACCTTGATAACGTTGGCTACACCGCGCGCCACCACACGTTCTTTGAAATGCTGGGGAACTTCAGCTTTGGCGACTACTTCAAAGAGGCCGCAATTCCCTTTGCCTGGGAATTGCTGACCAAGGATTTCGGCATCGACAAGTCCCGTCTGATGACGACCGTTTACCACACCGACGACGAAGCCTTTGAAATCTGGAAAAAGATCGGTGTGCCCGAGGACCGGATTATTCGCATTCCGACCGACGACAACTTCTGGCGGATGGGGCCAACCGGCCCCTGCGGTCCCTGCACAGAGATTTTCTATGATCACGGCGACCACATCTGGGGCGGACCTCCGGGCTCGGCCGAAGAAGACGGCGACCGCTTTATCGAGATCTGGAACATCGTTTTCATGCAGAACGAGCAGTTCGAGGATGGCTCAATGCGGCCGCTTGAGATGCAGTCGATCGATACCGGCATGGGGCTGGAGCGGATCGGTGCCCTGCTGCAGGGCAAGCATGACAACTATGACACCGACCTGATGCGCTCGCTGATCGAGGCCTCGGCCCATGCCACTTCGACCGATCCCGACGGCGACGGCAACGTGCATCACCGCGTGATTGCCGACCACCTGCGCTCGACCTCTTTCCTGATCGCCGAAGGCGTGCTGCCCTCGAACGAGGGCCGTGGCTATGTGCTGCGCCGCATCATGCGCCGCGCAATGCGCCATGCCCACCTGCTTGGCGCCAAGGATCCGGTGATGCACAAGCTGGTGCCCGCCCTCATCGAAAAGATGGGGACGGCCTATCCTGAACTGGGGCAGGGTCAGCGGCTGATCGAAGAGACCCTGAAGAACGAGGAAGAGCGTTTCAAGCAGACCCTCGACCGTGGTCTGAAGCTGCTGGACGACGAGTTGGCGGGCCTGCCGGAGGGTGCCGCCCTCCCGGGTGCTGCAGCGTTCAAGCTTTATGACACCTACGGCTTCCCGCTTGATCTGACGCAGGACGCACTGCGCGAAAAGGGCGTCGGCGTTGACACAGTCGGCTTTGACGCCGCCATGGCCAAACAAAAGGCAAAGGCGCGCGCGGCATGGGCCGGCACGGGCGAGGCTGCCGACAGCGCAATCTGGTTCGATATTGCCGATGCCAGCGGCAGCACCGATTTTCTGGGCTATGACACGTTGACGGCCGAGGGCCAGATTGTGGCGCTGGTCGCAGGCGGTGGCACTGTGGCCGAGGCTGACGGCGAGGTGCAGATCGTTCTGAACCAGACACCGTTCTATGCAGAGGCCGGTGGTCAGGTCGGTGATGCCGGTGTGATCCGCACCGAGACCGGCAAGGCCGAAGTCACCGACACCAAGAAGGTTGCAGGCGTCTACATCCATTTTGCCAAGGTCACCGAAGGCAAGATCAGCAAGGGGCAGGGCGCCGAGCTTGCCGTTGATCCGTCCCGCCGGTCTGCCATTCAGGCCAACCACTCTGCCACGCACCTCCTGAACGAGGCGCTGCGTGAGGTGCTGGGCGATCACATCGCGCAGCGCGGCTCGCTGAACGCACCTGACCGCCTGCGCTTTGACTTCAGCCACAACAAGGCTTTGAGCGACGAGGAACTGGCGCAGGTCGAACGCGACGTGAACGCGGTGATCCGCCAGAACGGCAAGGTCGAGACCCGTATCATGACGCCAGACGATGCCCGCGCGATGGGAGCGCAGGCGCTCTTTGGCGAGAAATACGGCGATGAGGTGCGCGTGGTTTCGATGGGTGAGAAGGCCGGGTCTGGCAAGGGCACCTCGGGCAACACCTATTCGCTGGAACTCTGCGGCGGCACCCATGTCAAACAGCTGGGCGAGATCGGGGCCTTTGTGACCTTGGGCGACAGCGCCTCGAGCGCCGGTGTGCGCCGGATCGAAGCGCTGACAGGGCAGGCTGCGCTAGACTATCTGCGCCAGCAGGATGCGCGGCTGGCCGCTGCGGCTGCTGTGATGAAGGCACCTGTCGCCGAGCTGGCAGACCGCGTGAAGGCGCTGCTGGATGAACGCAAGGCGCTGGCCAATGAGGTTGCACAGTTACGCCGCGAGCTGGCCATGGGTGGCGGCGCGAAAGAGGCCGCGCCCTCCGAGGTGATCAACGGCGTCGCGTTTCAGGCGCAGGTCTTGCAGGGCGTCACTGGCAAAGACCTACCCGCCCTGATCGACGAAATGAAAGCCAGCATTGGCAGTGGCGCGATCCTGCTGATCGCAGATACCGGCGACAAGGCCGCAGTCGCCGTCGGCGTCACCGCTGACATGACCGACCGTGTCTCTGCCGTCGATATATTGCGGGCTGTCACGCCGGAACTGGGTGGCAAGGGCGGCGGTGGCCGTCCTGACATGGCGCAAGGGGGCGGTGCTTCCGCGGAGAATGCCGATGCCGCGATTGCAGCGGCCAAGGCCGTGCTGGAGGGGCTGAAATGAGCGCCCTCTGGGTCAGCCATGTGCTTGTGACCGATCCGGAGCGTTACGCGGAATATGCCAAGCGCGCGACAGTTGCGATTGCCGATCATGGCGGCGTGTTTCTGGCGCGCGGCGGTGAATACCGCCAGATGGAGGGCCCTGACCGTCCGCGCAATGTGGTGGCCCGCTTTCCCAGTCTGGAAGCGGCAGAAGCCTGCTACAACTCTGACGCCTATCAGGAGGCATTGAGCTTTGCCAAGGATGCCTCGGTCCGCGAGTTGTCCATCGTCGAAGAGATTTCGTGAAAGGCCAATTGGCCGAGATGATGGCCACCCATGCGCAGGCGGGGCGGCTGGTATGGATCGGCCTGCGGCCCGAGCGTTATGCGGAAATGACGGTTGTCGCCGAAGCGGAACTGACCGAGGCGGGGCTGGCCGGGGACCACGGGCGTGCGGGCAAGCGGGCGGTGACGCTCATTCAAGCCGAGCATCTGCCGGTGATTGCGTCGCTCGCAGGTGTGGGTGAGGTATTGCCCGAAACCCTGCGTCGTAACCTGGTCATTTCGGGGCTTAACCTTCTTGCATTGCGGAAGGGGCTGCTGCGCGTGGGCGATGCCGTTCTTGAAATCCACGGGCCCTGTCCGCCCTGTTCACGCATGGAAAAGGCTTTGGGGGCAGGGGGCTACAACGCGATGCGTGGGCACGGTGGCTGGTATGCCAGCGTGGAAACCCCCGCCCGGACTACAGTCGGCGACACGGTTATGCCTGCCTGACCCACAGACTTTTTGAAAAGTCTGGGCAACAGCCTACGAAGGCATTTGCACTGAAGCCAGAAACCCGATCAGATTCTCTTAGCTCGCGCGGGACTGCCGCTTGCGTTCGTGCGGGTCCAGGTAGCGCTTGCGCAGACGTACGGCGTTCGGGGTGACCTCGACCAGCTCGTCATCGTCGATATAGGCGATGGCCTGTTCCAGCGACATGATGACCGGAGGAGTCAGGCGGACCGCTTCGTCGGTGCCAGAAGCGCGGACGTTGGTCAGCTTTTTGCCCTTCAGCGGGTTCACTTCCAAATCGTTGTCGCGGCTGTGCTCGCCGATGATCATGCCCGTGTAGACAGGTTCCTGCGCACCGATGAACATCTTGCCGCGCTCTTCGAGGTTCCAGAGCGCGTAGGCCACGGACACGCCGTTCTCCATCGAGATCAGCACGCCCTGACGGCGGCCTTCGATCTTGCCCTTGTAGGGGGTCCAGCCGTGGAAGATGCGGTTCAGCACGCCCGAGCCGCGCGTGTCGGTCAGGAATTCACCGTGATAGCCGATCAGCCCGCGTGAAGGTACATGGGCGATGATGCGGGTCTTGCCGGCACCGGCGGGCTTCATCTCGACCAGCTCGCCTTTGCGGGGGCCGGTGAGCTTTTCCACGACCGAACCTGTGTATTCGTCATCCACATCGATTGTGACTTCTTCGACGGGTTCCATGCGCTGTCCGTCTTCCTCGCGGAAGATGACCTGCGGGCGCGAGATTGACAGCTCGAAACCCTCGCGACGCATGTTCTCGATCAGAACACCCATCTGGAGTTCGCCACGGCCCGAAACTTCAAAAGCGTCGCCACCGGGGGTGTCGGCCACTTTGATCGCGACGTTCACCTCGGCCTCTTTCAGCAGGCGTTCGCGGATCACACGCGACTGCACCTTTTTGCCGTCACGGCCTGCAAGCGGGCTGTCGTTGATGCCGAAGGTCACGGTGATGGTTGGGGGGTCGATCGGCTGCGCAGGGATCGCCGTGTCGATCGATACGTCGCAAAGCGTATCGGCCACTGTTGCCTTGGTCATACCGGCGATGGTGACGATATCACCTGCTTCGGCCACGTCGATGGGCTGTTGCGAAAGGCCGCGGAAGGCGAGGATCTTGGACACGCGGAACTGCTCGATCCGCTCGCCGGTGCGCGAGAGCGCCTTGATCGTCTCACCCGCCTTGAGCGTGCCGGCCTCGACACGACCCGTCAGGATGCGTCCAATGAAAGGGTCAGCCGACAGTGTTGTCGCCAACATCTGGAAAGGCTCGTTCTTGCGGCTGATCTGCTTGGGGGTCGGAACGTGGCGGACGATTAGGTCAAAGAGCGCGTCAAGGTTCTTGCGCGGCCCGTCGAGTTCCGCATCACACCAGCCCGCACGGCCCGACGCATACATCGACAGGAAGTCGAGTTGTTCGTCGGTCGCTTCGAGTGCAGCAAAGAGGTCAAACACCTCGTCAATCGCGCGGTCAGGCTCGCCGTCCGGTTTGTCGACCTTGTTGACGACTACGATGGGGCGCAGGCCCAGTGCCAGCGCCTTGGAGGTCACGAATTTGGTCTGTGGCATTGGGCCCTCGGCGGCATCCACCAGCAGGACAACACCGTCCACCATCGACAGGATGCGTTCGACCTCGCCGCCAAAGTCGGCGTGGCCGGGTGTGTCGACGATGTTGATACGGGTGCCCTTCCACTCGACAGAGGTACATTTCGCCAGAATGGTGATCCCGCGCTCGCGTTCGATATCGTTGCTGTCCATCGCCCGTTCGGTGATGGCTTCGTTTTCGCGGTAGACGCCGGATTGCTTGAGAAGTTCATCAACCAGAGTCGTCTTGCCGTGGTCAACGTGCGCGATGATCGCGATATTGCGGATATCCATCAGTTCAGCCTTTTGGGTAAGTTGGCGCGCGGATACCGTGCAATGGCAGCAAAGGCTAGTGGAAAAGACGTTGGTCTTTCTTTGGCGGCATCCTATGGACCAAAGGCCACAGCGCCAAACGTAGATACTGGCAGGAAGTCAGGTTTTGTGGTCGGGAAGACAGCAGGAAAGACACAATTTGTTGTGTGCTCAATCATGTGGCGTTACCCTCCTGTTTATTATCTTTGGGGGAAGTCATGATTGCACAGAATTTCTGGCCGCTGACGGCCGTCATCACTTTTTTTTCTTCTTGCTGGGTGTATAGGGGGTGAAACCGTTATTTCGCGCGCGGTGACAGGGCCAGACGCGGTGAATACCGGCACGACCAGCACAACCACAACACCCTCTGGCAACCCTTTTGCCGGCAGCGAAAACATCGAGTCGTTAGAGGGGAGATACAGCCTCGTCGGTCGGCTTGTACTTTTCGTCGTCGACTGGGAAACCGGTGAGAAAAGTATCGTTGTGACGGACGAACAACTGGTGCTAAATTTTACCGACGACCCCAATGCTGAATTCCTTGAGTCAATCACGTTCAACGGCAAGAAATACCTGCTTGACGGTGGTCAGGCCGACCTGCCGAACGGAGAGGTTTTGAGGGTATCTAACGCTGGCTACCAAACCTAAACTGGTGCCCTGAATGTCTATAGTTATACAGAACTATCTACGAGCAGGGGCTTTGACACAGACGGGTACATCGTCCTAGGGCTTCAAACAAACCCGAATGACATGCCCGACAGTGGTGTGACAACCTATGAAGGCGGGATCGGTGGGTATGGCAACCTGTTCGACGGAAACGGTGGCCTTGTTGGCGACGGAATCTTGTTTGAAGGCATCGCAACCATCGGCATAGATTTTGGAAACAATGCCGTGACTGATACAAATGTCGAATTGTGGATGGGCGATCTTGCGATCTACCAGAGGCTCTTTTTCGATGGCGATGGCGGCCTGATATCCGGAAACGGGTTCGCAGATACACTTTCGATCTCGTCATGCCCGGGCGATTCAATTGACTGCGATGGCACAGTCCTGATCGGCGGGGCCTTCTTTGGACCAAATGGTGAGGAGTTGGCGGGGAACATCGCTGTCGATTACACAGTCGAAGCGAGCGATCCGCTTTTTTCTGACCGGTTCATCGGGGCTGGCTATTTTGTCGCCACAGATAGCAGCATTCCGTAAGGTATCTTGCATACTCTGGATGAACAAAGGCGGGGCAGCCGTTGCCCCGCCTTTTTCGTCGGACGCTACATCGCCTTGTTCAGGTTCTCGTCGATCTTCTCCAGAAAACCAGTCGTCGTCAGCCACCCCTGATCGGGGCCGACCAGCAGCGCAAGGTCCTTGGTCATGTGCCCGCTTTCCACTGTCTGGACCACCACGCGCTCCAATGTCTCGGCGAATTTCATGAGCTCCGCGTTTTCGTCGAGTTTGGCACGGTGCTTAAGGCCGCCTGTCCAGGCAAAGATTGATGCGATCGAGTTCGTGGACGTTGCTTGCCCCGCCTGATGCTGGCGGTAGTGGCGGGTGACAGTGCCGTGCGCGGCCTCGGCCTCGACGATCTTGCCATCTGGCGTCATCAGTTGTGACGTCATCAACCCGAGCGAGCCAAAGCCCTGCGCCACTGTGTCGGACTGGACGTCGCCGTCGTAGTTCTTGCAGGCCCAGACGAATTTGCCCGACCACTTCATCGCCGAGGCGACCATATCGTCGATCAGGCGGTGCTGGTACTCGATGCCGAGTTCTTCGAACTTTTCCTGAAACTCGTTTTCGTAGACCTCCTGGAAGATGTCCTTAAAGCGCCCGTCGTAGGCTTTCAGGATGGTGTTCTTGGTCGAGAGATAAACCGGCCAGCCGAGGTTCAGGCCATAGTTGAACGACGCCCGTGCGAAATCGTAAATCGAGGCGTCGAGGTTATACATCCCCATTGCAACACCGGCAGAGGGTGCATCAAAGACCTCTTTCTCGATCACGGTACCATCTTCGCCCACGAACTTCATGGTCAGCTTGCCGGGGCCGGGCATCAGGAAATCGGTGGCTTTGTACTGGTCGCCAAAGGCGTGGCGCCCGATCACAATCGGATCGGTCCAGCCGGGTACAAGGCGGGGCAGGTTCTTGCAGATGATTGGCGCACGAAAGACAACGCCGCCAAGGATATTGCGGATCGTGCCGTTCGGGCTGCGCCACATTTTTTTAGCCCGAACTCCTCCATCCGCGCTTCGTCAGGCGTGATCGTGGCGCATTTCACCCCGACGCCGACCTCCTTGATCTTGTTGGCGGCGTCGATGGTGATCTGGTCGTTGGTTTCGTCCCGAACCTCCATCGCGAGGTCGTAGTAGAGCAGGTCGATATCCAGAAAAGGCAGGATCAGCTTTTGCTTGATGAAGTCCCACATGATGCGGGTCATCTCATCCCCGTCGAGCTCGACGATGGGGTTCTCAACTTTGATCTTGGACATCTATTGCTCCGTGGCGAGGGAACCTTGGTTTTCAATAGGGTAGTGGGTGACTACGGGGAAGTGAAGTATGCAATTGTATACTGAATGTGGGTGAGGGGGTGTGGTAGGCCCGGCAGGACTTGAACCCGCAACCAAAGCGTTATGAGCGCTCTGCTCTAACCAATTGAGCTACAGGCCCCCGTGGAGATTTGAGTAGCAGACGGGGCGGGACGGTCAAGTTGTTGTAGAGAAAACTCTTTGTCCCGGGCGCTTCTGGAGTAAGGTAAATTACCACGTCCCGTGATCATGGGCGTGGTGTGAGGGATAAAGAGAGGGGAGACCAAATGAAGAATCTGATCTTATTTGCTGTCATCTGTGCGGCAGCAGGCAGTGCCTACGCCAGTACGCCAGTCGTTGAGCCGAGCGAAAGCGATGCGACTCCCGCATTGATACTGCTTGCATTGCTCGGTGTGGTTATTGCCTCGGGCAGCGGTTTGCTGTCGTTGCGCAATAGCACGAATGTGATGGATATCACCGCCACGGACGCAGAGGATGCGCCGGACTCCTAAGAACTCCGGACCGATCCGCCGAGCATTCTGCGGATCGGGACCCAAAGAACAGGCCACAAGCGCTGTGTCATCAGCGGGGCTTCGCTTGCTTCGTTTAGCCCGAACTGCAGTTCCTCTTTGTCCTTGATCAGGTAGAGAGTTCCGAAGAGCCAATCCCATAGCGCAAGAATTTGACCATAGTTCCGGTTGTAATGCGCTGGATTCGTACTGTGGTGGATCTGGTGTTGGGCAGGCGAGATAATGATCCGCTCAAGAAAAGGTCCGAAGCTGATCCAGAGGTGCGTGCGGTGAAAGTTGGCGACAGTGATATTCGCCAACACCAGGAACGCATTGACGCCGGCGATTTCCGCGATGCTTGTCGAGGGATCGAAGGCACCGACCAAAAGGCCCAAAATAACCCCTGTGACCACAGTGTGGAAGCTTGTCGTGATGAGTAGATCCAGCGGGTGCTGTCGGTAGGTGGTTAACGGGGTAAGGACGGCCGCACTGTGATGTACCGCGTGCAATGGCCATATGACCTTGATGTTGTGATACCCTCTGTGGGCCCAATAGCTTGCGAAATCATTGCAGACCCACAGAAGCAACGCCAAGACGACAGCAGATACCATGCTTGAGTTGAGCGCAGCCCCCGGAAAAAGGGACGCTACATAGGCGGCAAGAGCAGGGCTGCCCGCAAATCGCGCGACGATCCCGAGAATGTTCATCACTCTTCCGATGACAAAAAGCCCGATGTCTGTTCGCACAGAGCGGTTGCGCCAGACGTCGGCGGGAAAGAGCCATGCAAAAAAACCGCCGGTTTCCTTCCGCGCGAGATAGACCCCCCATGCAATCAGGACAAAGAACAAGAAATTGACGGGCGCTATTGTCAAATGCACCCCAAACAGTTCGCGTTGGATGTCGCTGAGCCAGTCCATGAGTTTCCCTCCCGCCCAGACTGAAACGTCTGTGGTTGTCGGTTTGTTGTCAAGCTGAGCAGGTGTTTTGTGAGCCGGTTGGCGTTGTCATTGGCCACTGAAGCGTTGCGTCCCACTTGGGATTAATTTATCGCCGTGTCCAAAGCCAACTGAGGGGCGATCGATCATGAAAAACGGACTCACCTACGCCGACGCGGGCGTTGATATTGATGCGGGTAACACGCTCGTTGAACGCATCAAACCCGCAGCGAAACGGACGGCGCGTTCTGGTGTCATGTCGGGCCTTGGCGGGTTTGGCGCGCTTTTTGATTTGAAGGGCGCAGGCTATCAGGACCCGATCCTCGTGGCGGCGACTGACGGAGTGGGGACCAAGCTGCGTATCGCGATTGATACAGGTAACGTCGATACGATCGGGATCGATCTGGTGGCCATGTGTGTCAACGATCTGGTTTGTCAGGGGGCCGAGCCTCTGTTCTTTCTCGATTATTTCGCGACAGGCAAGCTGGAACTCGAAAGCGCCACGCGCATCATCGAAGGCATTGCGAAGGGTTGCGAGCTTTCCGGTTGTGCCCTGATCGGTGGTGAGACTGCCGAGATGCCGGGCATGTACGAGGCAGGCGATTTCGACCTTGCCGGTTTCGCCGTGGGTGCGATGGAGCGCGGCGCGGACCTCCCAGCGGACGTCACAGAGGGTGATGTGCTGCTTGGACTTGCCTCTGACGGTGTCCATTCGAACGGCTATTCGCTGGTGCGCCGCGTGGTCGAACTGTCGGGCCTCGGTTGGGATGCGGATGCGCCCTTTGCCGAGACATCTCTGGGCGAGGCGCTGCTGGCGCCAACCCGCCTCTATGTCAGACAGGCGCTGGCTGCGGTGCGGGCAGGGGGCGTGCATGGCCTTGCCCATATCACAGGTGGTGGCCTGACCGAGAACCTGCCGCGGGTTCTGCCCGAAGGGTTCGGTGCGACGATTGATCTGGGATCATGGACCCTGCCTGCTGTCTTCCGCTGGCTTGCAGAGACCGGCGGCATGGCCGAGGCGGAACTGCTCAAGACATTCAACGCGGGCGTCGGCATGGTTCTGGTCGTGGATGCAGGTCAGGCCGAGGCGCTGACAGCGCTGCTGACCGAGGCGGGCGAGACTGTCTATCAACTGGGCCATGTCACCAAGGGGCAGGGTGTTACCTACACAGGCGCGCTTTTGTGACCAAACGCGTTGCGATCCTGATTTCGGGCGGCGGTTCCAATATGGTGGCGCTCGCCCAGTCCATGGTCGGCGATCATCCGGCGCGGCCCGTTCTGGTGATGTCGAATGATCCCGACACCGGCGGCCTTGCCAAGGCGCGTGCCATGTCGATCCCGACTTTTGCCGTGGATCACAAGCCCTTCGGCAAAGATCGTGCCGGGTTCGAGGCGGCCTTGCAGCAGGCGCTGGCGGCGGCCAAGCCCGATATCATTTGCCTTGCGGGTTTCATGCGTATCCTGACGCCGGACTTTACCGCGCAATGGGAAGGGCAGATGCTGAACATCCACCCGTCGCTCTTGCCCAAGTACAAAGGACTGCACACCCATGCCCGTGCCATCGAGGCAGGCGACACCGAACATGGCTGCACCGTGCATGAAGTGACAGCCGCATTGGATGACGGCCCGATCCTGGGTCAGGCGCGCATCCCGATCGAAGATGGCGATACACCCGATACACTCGCTACGCGGCTTTTGCCGATGGAACACCAGCTTTATCCCGCCGTCCTGCGCCGCTTTGCGCAGGGGGACCGGACGCCGGTGCTGCTCTGACGTCAGAGTGCTTCCCATCCATTTGGCTTTGCCCTATCAGGGTCGGAAGTTTTGCAAAGATAACATACCGGTCGGCCACGCATGAGAACAATCACCACGACAGATGACCTTGCCGCATTCTGCGTCGAGGCCGCTAAACGGCCCTATGTGACAGTTGATACCGAGTTTCTGCGCGAACGGACCTACTACTCCAAGCTCTGCCTGATCCAGCTGGCCTACCGCGATGGCAACGGTGAAGACGCGGTTCTGGTTGATCCTCTGGTGGACGGGCTGTCGCTGGCTCCGCTTTACGACCTCTTTCAGGATGCCGGTTGTGTGAAGGTGTTTCATGCGGCCCGTCAGGACCTCGAAATCTTCTTTGTCGATGCGGGGGTCATTCCTGCGCCGCTGTTCGACACGCAGGTTGCGGCGATGGTCTGCGGTTTTGGCGAACAGGCGGGGTATGAAACGCTGGTGCGCAAGATCGCCAAGGCGGAACTGGACAAATCCTCGCGCTTTACCGACTGGTCGCGCCGTCCGCTGACGGATGCGCAGGCGAAATATGCCCTCGCCGATGTGACCCACCTCCGCGACATCTACGAATATCTGGCCGCACGTCTGCAAAAGACGGGGCGCGGAAAATGGGTGGCCGAGGAGTTGGCCGTCCTGACCGATCCCGAAACCTACACTGTGGACCCTGGCGAGGCTTGGAAGCGCGTCAAGACGCGGACGAACTCGGGCAAGTTTCTGGCCATCGTGCGCGAACTGGCCCGTTTCCGCGAGGCCTATGCGCAGGAACGTAATATCCCGCGCAGCCGTGTCTTCAAGGATGATGCTCTGGTTGAACTCGCCTCGACCAAACCCCTGAACGAAAAAGATCTCGGGCGCTCCCGTCTGCTGTTGCGCGAAGCACGCAAGGGTGACATCGCTGACGGGATTCTGGCGAGCATCAAGGCAGGTCTTGCCGTTGGCCCCGACGACATGCCGAAAGTCGATACCTCGCGGGCCAAGCTACAGGTCAACCCTGCGCTGGCCGAGATGCTGCGTGTTCTGCTCAAGGCCAAGACCGACGAATATGACGTTGCCCCGAAACTGATCGCGGCCGCTTCCGATCTTGACGCGCTGGCGGCAGGTGAACGCGACATCGCCGCGCTGAAGGGCTGGCGGCGAGAGGTCTTTGGCGCAGACGCGCTGCGGCTTTGCGAAGGCGAGATAGGACTGGCCGTCAAAGGGCGCAAGGTCGTGGCCGTCCCGCTCTGATCTGGACAGCCGCCGCCGCGCAACCTAGGTCAGAGGCAAAAGGACAATAGGACAGCCATGGCAAATCCCGACTTTGAAGAGCTGGTGGACACCTTCGAATTTCTCGACGACTGGGAAGACCGCTATCGCCATGTGATCGATATGGGCAAGGCGATGCCGCCTCTGGAAGAGGCCCTGCGTGTGCCCGCAACGAAAGTAGACGGCTGCGCCAGTCAAGTCTGGCTCGTGCCGCAGATCAATGATGGTGTTTTCACATTTCGCGGTGAAAGCGATGCGATGATCGTGCGGGGGCTGATTGCCGTTCTGCGGACGCTCTACAATGAACAGCCTGTCGCCGACATTCTGGCCATAGATGCTGCCGCCGAACTGGGCCGTCTGGGTCTGAACGACCATCTGTCTGCGAAGCGCTCCAACGGGCTGCGGGCCATGGTCGAAAGGATCAGGGAGACCGCCGCCGCTGCGGCCTAGGGCGCCAAGGTTGTCAGGGCAGGGGTCAGGTCACCATAGCCCGTAAACCGCCGCTCAAAGGCAAGCCCGAGGCGTGCGGCGCAATCTTCTGCCTTGGCCGTTAAGGCAGGGTCGTCGGTCTGTGACTGATAGACCAGTTTTTCGTAATTGCCGAAATACATATCCCGGAGCCCAGGGTGTTTGCCGAGGCCGAGGGGCTCCCAAACGAAGGCATCAAACTGGCGGACCAGAAAATCAGTCAGGTAGAAAGCAGTGATCTCGTCGCGCGCAGCAAAGACATCGTTGCCTTCAAAGAAGGAATAGCAATGCGGTCCGGCAACCATGCCGACGCCCAACTCCTTGCAGGCGGCTTCTAGCAATCCACCGGTGCCGCAATCGGCATAGGCGACAAAGATATCGTCATAGTCCGCGCGATGCTTGGCGACAGCGGCCTTCACTGCCGGAACGATCTTGTCCGGGGTGTTGTGGTAGATGGCAGGCAGGCACTGCAGGTCCAGATGATCCAGCCCGTTGGCCGCCTTGATCGCGAGGATCTCGCGCGCGAGCGCACCGCAGGCCAGCAACAGGATCTGGCCCTTGCCTGTCGGGGCAAGCCCCTCCGTCGTCAGTGTCGCATCAGTCGTCATTGTCATCCTGCGGGCGTGGCGCGAAAAGG
>CAXQAV010000207.1:0-3548 GCA_964221795.1 Luminiphilus sp.
TGCCCCTTCTTCTGAAGGGGCAGAGCGTTGGCATGGGCCGTTTCGAACACCGCGCACTCATCGGCGACGGGCTGGTAGAACGGCAGGTCGGCTGTGTTGAGGTCTTTCATCGGATCACTCTCCCGGAACGGCCGCGTCTTTGATCACGGGGCCGGGTTTGACCAGCTCGCGGCGCACCACGAGCATGGAATAGATGAAGAGGAGCGCGCCCAGCACCACCGCCACACCCGAGCCGAAGCGCATCAGGTAGAAGAGGCCAAGCTGGTCCTGCACGTCCATGTAGTAGTCGCCCACGATCCGTTGCATGTGGGTCTGGATGGTGCCGGCGAAGGTGAGCGTGAAGGTCATGAAGCACATGCCCCCGGTCATCAGCCAGAAGCTGGCCATGTTGAGCACCTGGTTGTAGGGCGCGCGGTTGCGCAGGTGCGGCATGGCATAGCTGAACATCGCCAGGTTCAGGGCCACATAGGCGCCGTAGAACGACAGGTGCCCGTGGGCGGCGGTGATCTGCGTGCCGTGGGTGTAGAAGTTGACCCCGTGCAGCGTGTGCAGGAAGCCCCAGACGCCCGCGCCGAAGAAGGCCACGGTGGAGGACCCGAGCGACCACAGCAGCGCAGCCTTGTTCGGGTGGTTCTTGCGGCCCTTCCAGACCATCACGAAGGCGAAGGACATCATGGCGAAGAAGGGGACCACCTCGAAGGTCGAGAAGATCGAGCCGATCCATTGCCAGTAGCCCGGTGTGCCGATCCAGTAGAAGTGGTGCCCTGTGCCGAGGATGCCCGAGAAGAGTGCCGTGGCCACGATGACATACAGCCATTTCTCGATCACCTCGCGGTCGACGCCGGTTAGTTTCAGCATCAGGAAGCCGAGGATCGCAGCCATGACGAGCTCCCAGGTCGCCTCGACCCAGAGGTGCACGACCATCCACCAATACATCTTGTCGAGCGAGAGGTTGTCCGGATTGATGAAGGCGAAGACCCAGAGCAGGCAGAGCAGCCAGAGGCCCATCATGAGGATGTTGGTGATCGCCGTCTTGCGGCCCGCGAGGAAGGTCAGCGAGACGTTGACGAGGAAGATCACCGCCGCGACGAGGATGCCGAACTTGACCCAAAGCGGCTGTTCGAGGAACTCACGACCGCCGTGGATGCCCACGAGGTAGGAACCGACGGCACCAAGCGTGCCGACCACGAGGATCGCCAACTGGATGTAGGCGAGCTTGACCGAGAAGATTTCGCTCTCGCTTTCCTCGGGGACGAGATAGTAGGCCGCGCCGAAGAAACCGAGCAGAAGCCAGACGATCAGCGCGTTGGTATGGATCATGCGGATGACGTTGAACGGCAGGATTTCCGACAGCGTGTTTGGCGAGACGTAGATCCAGCCAGCAAGAAGCCCGCCTAGCACCTGGATGCCGAAAAGGGCCATGGCCACGAGGAAATAGGCGTAGGCCACTTTTTGCGATTGGTATTTCATGGTATTTCTCCTGGAAAAGGCTTAGCCCGCGTCGTTCGGCGGCCAGTTCTGGGTGTCGGTCTGATCGGCCCATCGGAGGAATTCGGCGAGTGCGCGCATCTCCTCCTCGGTGATCTCGAAATGCGGCATCTGGCGGCGGCCCTCGATGCCCGAGGGCTGCGCCTGCATCCATCCGTCCAGCATCTCGAAGGCGCCCTCGGGGTCGTCGGCGACGCCCCAACGGGTCATCACGTTGCCGACCTCGGGTGCGAAATAGGCGCCTTCGCCGTGCAGCGTGTGGCAGTTGATGCAGGAGTTGCGTTCCCATACGTGCTTGCCCAGCCGGACCTCTTCGGTGAGGGGCATTCCTGCCGTGGCCTTGTCCACGATGTGACGGTGGCTCTGCGCCGTCAGGGCCACGAACACGACGACGAAGAAGATGGATCCCCCGTAGAACACGTTCCTGGCCCGCGATTTGGTGAGTAGTTCTGACATGTCGCGGTCCCGACAAATTGTTGCGGATACCGGATGTCTATTGGCTGGGATATCGCCACTTGTTGCGAAATCGCAAAGAACGGGACGAAAGATGAGCGCAGCATGCGGGTATGAAAGGACCCGCTATGAGCAAGCCTGACTTCGACGACCCCAATCTGCCCCTGTCAGAGTTGTTTGCGGCCTGGCCCGAGGTTGCAACCGTGTTTTTTGATCGCCGGATGTTGTGTCCTGGCTGTCCGATTGCACCCTTTCACGCGATTACCGATGCGTGTCTCGAATATGACCTGTACGAAGACGCTTTCCGGGCGGCGTTATCCGCGCGCATCGATGCCAAGGCTGATGGCGCCGGGAAACGGGGCTCAAACAGGTGACCGAGGTAAGGACTCGCCAGGATCATTCCACCCTGCGACGTTCGCAGCGCCTTCCTCAAACGATGGTTATCCTTCGATGCCGCTCAAGACAACGAGGCGGTGTGGCTCCGTGACCACGATGTGTTTGCGCGTCGACTGCACAATACCGTCCTTCTGCCAAGCCGAGAGCAAACGGCTGACCGTGTGCAAGGTCGTGCCGGTCATTTCTGATATGTCGTGCCGAGTGACGGGAAAGGCAATTTCGATTCCTCCCTCTGTCTTCCGCCCTGTTTGGTTCACAAGTCGCAACAGAGCGCAGGCCACGCGCTTCTCCACGGCCTGCGTCGCCATCTCGGTCAGTGTATCCTGAATCTGGCCCAAACGCTGACCGAGTGTCTTGTAACTCTCGGTCGCGAAGCCAGGGTAGTTCGTGGTGAAGTCTGACCAGAGGTTGACGGGCCACGAGAGCGCAATCGCCTCGGCGGCAGCGATGGACGTTGCCGGATAGGTGCCGCGCTGCAAGGCCGGGGCTATCCCGAACAGCTGACCGGGCGAGATATGCAGAACGATGATCTGGTCACCACCGGGCGTTGTCCGAACCACGCGCAGATAGCCGTCGAGCAGCAGATCGAACCGGTCCGCGTCATGTCCTTCCCGAAAGATCTCGGTCCCTTCCTCGTATCGACGTGACACCGCGTGGTCGAGGATTTCGCGAATCTGGGATTTCTCCAGAAGGCTAAAGGGCGGCAGATCGCTCAAAAGGCTTTCGTCGAGCTTTGGCAATATTTGGGTCCGGAGTTTGTTTCAGAGCAACGTTCTGTCGCGCATCTTAACGCACAAGCGGGGCAGCAAACGCAACCGGACAAATGAAAGGATGTTCCGATGCTGATGAAACTGATGATGACCGCCGCCCTTGTTCTCACCGCTGGTGCTGCCGGGGCGGAGACGTTCGAAATCCACATGATGAATAAGGGGGAGGCCGGAGCTATGGTTTTCGAACCTGCCTTCGTGAAGGCGCAGCCCGGTGACGTGGTGAGGTTCATTCCAACCGACAAGGGCCATAACGTCGAGGATATCGACGGGATGCTTCCAGACGGGGTTGAAGGCTTCAAGACCAAGTTCAACGAGGAGTTCGACCTGACCGTCGAGGCCGAAGGCATCTACGGCATCAAGTGCACGCCGCACTATGCCATGGGGATGGTTGCACTGATCCAGGTGGGCGACGCGGTCAACCTCGAAGCAGCTGAGATCGGA
>CAXQAV010000208.1:0-4227 GCA_964221795.1 Luminiphilus sp.
CTTGCCGCGTGCGGTCCGGCTGCCCAAGGGTAGTCGCCATGTCTTGAGCTTGTAGACCATGCCGTCAGTCGTAAAGAACAAGAGTTGCGTATGGGTATTGGCAACAAAGAGGGTGGTGACCACATCCTCTTCTTTGGTCTGCATCGAGGACAGCCCTTTGCCGCCACGCCGCTGCGCGCGGAAGTCGGCCAGCGCGGTCCGCTTGATATAGCCGCCGGAGGTCACGGTCACGACCATGTCCTCTTTCTCAATCAGGTCCTCGTCTTCCATGTCGCCAGACCAGTCGACGATTTCGGTACGACGTGGCACGGCAAACAGGTCTTTGACTTCGTTCAGCTCGTCACGGATGATCTGCATGATCCGTTCGCGGCTGCCGAGAATTTCAAGGTATTCGCGGATTTTTGCAGCCAGTTCCTGCAACTCGTCCGTAACTTCCTTGACGCCGATCTGGGTCAGGCGCTGGAGCCGCAATTCCAGAATCGCGCGGGCCTGAGTTTCGGAAAGGTTATAGGTCCCGTCGTCATTGGCTGTATGGGTCGGATCGTCGATCAGTTTGATGTATTCAAGGATGCTTTCGGCAGGCCAACGCCGCGTCATCAGCTTTTCACGCGCGGTGGCCGCGTCAGCCGAGGAGCGGATCGTATGCACGACCTCGTCGATGTTTGTCACAGCTACGGCCAGACCGCAGAGCACATGGGCACGGTCACGCGCCTTGCGCAGGTCAAAGGCAGTCCGGCGCACCACGACATCCTTGCGGAAGTCGATAAAGGCCGTCAGGAAATCGCGTAGCGTCAGCTGTTCGGGCTTGCCGCCGTTCAGGGCCAGCATGTTGCAGCCGAAGTGCGTCTGCATCGGGGTGAAGCGGAACAACTGGTTCATGACGACGTCTGCCGTCGCATCGCGTTTGAGTTCGATCACCACGCGCACGCCGGAGCGGTCGGACTCGTCCTGCACATGCGCAATGCCTTCAATCCGCTTGTCGCGGGCAGCCTCGGCGATACGGTCGATCATCGCGGCTTTGTTCACCTGATAAGGGATTTCCTCGATGATGATCGCGAAACGGTCCTTGCGGATTTCCTCAACCGAGGTTTTCGCCCGCACAATCACTGAACCGCGCCCCTCGATATAGGCTTTACGCGCCCCGGAGCGGCCCAGAATGAGGCCGCCTGTGGGAAAGTCGGGGGCAGGGATGTATTCGATCAGGTCCTCGGAGGACATATCGGGGTTGTCGATCAGGGCCAGCGTGGCATCCACTACCTCGCCCAGATTGTGCGGCGGAATATTGGTGGCCATACCGACGGCAATACCACCGGCACCATTGACCAGCATGTTGGGGAAGCGTGCCGGCAGGACGGTCGGCTCGCGGTCCTTGCCGTCGTAGTTGTCCTGAAAATCGACCGTTTCCTTGTCGATGTCAGCCAACAGATAGACCGCAGGATGATCCATGCGGACCTCGGTATAGCGGTACGCAGCAGCCTTATCCCCGTCCATCGAGCCAAAGTTGCCCTGACCGTCAAGCAGGGGCAGCGACATCGAGAAATCCTGCGCCATGCGGACCAGCGCGTCATAGATTGCGCTGTCGCCGTGAGGGTGGAATTTGCCCATCGCCTCGGCCACAGGACGGGAGGATTTGCGGTAGGGCTTGTCAGGCGTGTTGTTCGTGCCATGCATTGCATAGAGGATGCGGCGGTGCACTGGCTTTAGCCCGTCGCGCAGATCCGGAATAGCGCGGCTGACAATCACGCTCATCGCGTAGTCGAGGTAGCTGTTCTTTAGCTCTTCCTCGATCGTCACGGAGGGGCCATGATAGACCGGACGCTCGGGGCGGTTTTCTTCGTCGTTTTCAGGTGTTTCTGGCATGTCGTTCACGTGATCTGCCTGTCGCGTTAGGAGCTGCTATATCTGGTTGCCTGCACCCTATCAGACACTTGATATGGGGCGCAATGACCGATCCCGCCCGATATTAGCAGCCGCGCATGATAACTTCTAACATGCTGTTTTTGTTGACAGATTAGGGCGACTTTGCCTCAATATATCTAGAACGACAGCCAACAAGGGAACTGCGATGCAATCAGAGACGGAATTGATGCTGAAAGGATATGGTCTGACGACAGCCGAGATGTACTACCACATGCCCGACCATCCCCATGTCCTGAATACCTTTATCTGGCAGGATTACGACCTTGCCCCCGACCACAGCAAACTGCTGAACTTCATCAGTTTCTGGCAGGAGGAAATCGAAGGTCCGCTCCATTCCGTGCGTTTTGTCCACCGCAAGCTGATCAGTCCGGGTGAGTGGCGGCATCTGACGGGCGAGTTTACCTACCATTAGGATTTAACGCGCCCGCTTGATCATCCCGAAAAGGTCGCGCGGATCGTCAGGGTCTGCAATCAGGTCAAAGTCGATGTAAAAAGGCGTGTCCTTGATCTTGTCGTGGACATACCGCAGGGCGCTAAAGTCCTCGATCGCAAAGCCGACACCGTCAAAGAGCGTGACCTCGTGAGAGGATTGGCGTCCTGTTGCCGCACCGGTGATCACCTGCCAGAGCTCTGTCACCGGATGATCTGGTGGCATCTGCTGGATTTCGCCCTCAATGCGAGTCTGCGGCGGATATTCGACAAAGATATTCGAGCGCACAACGATATCGCGGTGCAGCTCGGTCTTGCCGGGGCAGTCGCCGCCAATGGCGTTGATATGCATGCCGCTGCCGACCATGTTGTCTGTCAGGATCGTCTGCATGTCCTTGTCAGCCGTTGCGACGGTAATGACATCAACGCCTTCGATGGCTTCCTCGGGCGAGGTGCAGGGCGTGATGGAAAAACCGAGCCCTGCAAGGTTGCGCATACACTTCTCGGTTGCGGCATAGTCGATATCGTAAAGCCGGATATCATCAATCCCGCAAACGGCCTTGATCGCAAGGCACTGGAATTCCGATTGCGCGCCATTGCCGATCATGGCCATGGATTTTGCGCCTTTCGGTGCCAAATGCTTGGTCGCCACCGCAGACATGGCACCGGTGCGCAGCGCGGTCAGGATAGTCATTTCCGAAAAGAGCAGCGGATAGCCGCTATAGACATCTGCAAGGACACCAAAGGCCGTGACAGTCTGCAGACCCTCTTTCATGTTCTTGGGATGGCCGTTCACGTATTTGAAGGCGTAGTGTTCACCGTTCGAAGTCGGCATCAACTCGATCACACCGACATCCGAATGGCTGCCGACGCGCGGAGTTTTGTCGAAAAACTCCCAGCGTGCGAAATCGCGTTCGATCTCGGCGGCGAGATCCGAGAGGAAATTCTCGATCCCGATGTGGTGGACCAGCCGCATCATGTTGTCCACGCTGACAAAAGGCACCATCGCCAGCGGCGAAGCTTTCAGCATTATTTTTTGCTCCGGGTAGGGCGGTCAAAGACGCGGCGGCCCAGCAGGGACGCGGTCAGGTCGACCATCAGGTTTGCGGTTTTGCCGCGGTCATCAAGATATGGGTTTAGCTCGACCAGATCGAGCGAGGTGACAAGGCCGCTGTCAGAAAGGATTTCCATCACGAGGTGTCCCTCGCGGACGGTTGCGCCGCCGGGGACGGTGGTACCGACGGCAGGCGCGATGGAAGGGTCCAGGAAATCCACATCCAGCGAGACGTGCAGCATCCCGTTTTCTGCTTCGACACGGTCAAGGAAGGCCTGCAACGGCGCACTGATGCCTTCTTCGTCGATCCGGCGCATATCGACCAGTTCGACGTCACCACCGACCAGAATCGCATGTTCCGGCGCATCGACAGACCGCAGACCCACCATGCAGATATTCCGCATGTCGACCTTCGCGGGCAGAGGTGGAAAGGCGTCGAATCCCGGACGCCCGGTCACATAGCCCACGGGTGTTCCGTGCAGGTTGCCGCTGTCGGTTGTTTCAGGCGTGTGGATGTCGCTATGGGCATCGAGCCAGAGCGCAAAAAAGGGCCGCCCGACCGATGCGGCATGCGCGGCCATGCCGGCGACCGTTCCACAGGCCAGCGCATGATCGCCGCCCATAAAGATTGGCAGGCCGCGTGGTGCGGCTTCTTGCGCGGCCTCCATCAATGTCAGTGTCCAGCCGACATTCTCGGCCAGTTTATATACCTTGTCGTTCTTCGGGGCAGGTACTTCGACCGCGCGGGGTGCGAGGTTGCCGATATCTTCTACGGTATGGCCGAGTTCGGTGATGGCTTCGGCAAGGCCGGCGGTGCGGTAGGC
>CAXQAV010000209.1:0-2216 GCA_964221795.1 Luminiphilus sp.
CGGCGCTGCCAGCAGGCCCTGGCTTCACCGTGCCGGACGTGCTGTTCGCGACGATCACCGATGAGCAACGCGAAGACTGGCAGGCGCGGTTCGCAGGCACCCGCAGCTGACCTTAGGCTTCGCCGTAACAGCATGAGACACAAAAAGGCCGCCCTCGGGGCGGCCGTTTCGTTTGCTTGCACTTGCGTTTGCCTACAGGGAGATCGCCTCCCCCTCCTGCGGCAGCAGCAGCTGCCAGCGGGGCGCCAGTCGACGATGCTCGGCCTGCAGGACCTCCGGCCCTTCGCGGTAAAGCTCATAGGTGGAGTGATGCACCGGCAGCACGGATTGGGCCGCGATGCGGTCAGCAAATTCAGCGGCCTGCACACCGGTCATGCTCAGCAGTCCCAGCGCGCCCGCGCCGCCGACCGCGCCGATATGCGGAATGAACAGATCCGCAGGCGGCTGTCCCCCCAGCGCATCGGCCACCGGATCGGCATGGAAACTGTCCCCCGCCCAGTAGATCCGCTGCAGTCGTCCGTCACTCTCGACCTCGATCACGTAACCATTACCCAGCCCCAAAATGGCTGAGATCTGCGGGTTCTGTGAATGCACCGCCGGTACGGCGGTGATGGTGACACGCCCCTGCGGCGCGTCGAACTGCCGGGCGGCGCCATGGCGCAGAGGTTGGGGCGCAAAGCCTTTCTCCGCAAGCCCCGGTGCATCATGCTCTGGCGCGATCATCGGCAGTTGACGATCCAGCCAGGCCTGTGCCTTCTGGTCAAAGTGATCCTCATGCGCGTGGCTGAGCAGCACCAGATCATACGCGTCACGTCCCAACCCCGGAAAGGGCGTCAGCCGCGCATGCGGCTTGACCTGCGGCCCCTTGGCCAGGTCGAACATCTCGTTCGGATCCCCCATCAGGAAGGCCTCCGGCCCCTCCCCGAGGCAAGGATCACACAGGATGCGCAAACCCGCCGCCTCGATCTCCAGCATGGCACTTCCCAACCAGCGCACACGCAAGGGATCTGCCGCGCTCCGCGCCACAGCAGGCATCAAACCTGCCGCGACCCCGGCCCCGGCAAGTTTCAGAAAATCACGTTTTTTCATCGAGCTCTCCGTTGTCACTTCTTCCGAAGTAAGGCTTGGGGCGAGCACGAAAAATCCGCATAATGTCGAACAACTAGAACGGAAAAGTCGCATAATGAGCCAATTGCAGCATATCGAGACCTTTGTGGAAGTGGCCACGCAGCTGAGTTTCGCGGCAGCCGCCCGCCGATTGGGGATCCCCCCCTCGACCGTGACAACGCGGGTCCGCGCATTGGAGGACACCCTCGGCGTGCGCCTGCTGGAGCGCTCCACCCGCAACGTGGCACTGACCTCGGAAGGGGCGATCTACCTGGACAGCTGCCGAACCGCGCTGGACGCGCTTGCCACGGGGCAGGAGCAGATTTCGGCGACCAGCAGCCTGTCCGGCCCCCTGCGCCTGTCCGTCCCGGTCGCCTTCCCCATGGCGCAGTTGGCCGATCTCTGCCGCAGATTTCTGCAGGAGTATCCGCAGGTCACACTGGATATATCGGTTGAAGACACGCCGGTTGATTTCGTTCGCGACAATGTCGACCTGGCGCTGCGCGGCAACCACCCCGGCGGCGACGGCACCATCGCCCGTCTGTTGACCCGCACCCCAGTGGTGCTGGCAGCCCTCCCCGGGCGTCTGTCGGACGAGAGCCTGCCGATACTCGGCCCCCTTGCGCGCCACCTGCCAAGCCCCGACCTGCCGGGCACGGCCCGCTGCACCTCCTTCGCACTGGCGCTGGAACTGGTCGCGCTTGGCATGGCCCGGGCCTGTCTGCCGACCTCCCTTTGCGACGGTCGCGGGCTGGAGCTGGGACCAGTTCCCCAAGGCGTGCCGGAAACACTGGCCCTCTATCTTGTCTACCACGACCGCCGCCACCTGCCGCGCCGCGTAAGATCCTTCATGGATTTCCTGATCGCGGAATTCGCCTGACCTGTGGCGTCGCCGTTAAACACCCGGACTGACACTAAATTTATTCCTTATTAAAAAAGTCGGATTGACATACCCGATCAAATAAATCAGGAATACGACATCCAGCCAGCCTGACTCGTGTCGGGCGAGCCCGAGTGAGCCACAATCAACCGAGATCGCCCGATGCCAAGCAGAGACAGCCGCAACTGCGGACCGACTGTGACTGACCTGGAAGCCGAAGACAGACGCC
>CAXQAV010000210.1:0-17914 GCA_964221795.1 Luminiphilus sp.
TGTCGCCCTGCCCGGATGACGGACGCTGCTCAAGCCCCGCCCTGATAC
Organism: Luminiphilus sp.; assembly: GCA_964221795.1. Taxonomy (GTDB): domain Bacteria; phylum Pseudomonadota; class Alphaproteobacteria; order Rhodobacterales; family Rhodobacteraceae; genus Yoonia. The sequence goes on from CAXQAV010000210.1 coordinate 49, forward strand.
GGTCCAATGCAGCGGTGATCCTGTTCTCAAGGGCACTGATGTCACTCATGCGGGCGTCCTTTCACGTCGGGGCCGATACACCGTCAAAGGGCAATTTTCATCCTGCCAACCGTTCGGACCGGACGAATCGTACCCTTTGCGAAGAAGCCTAAGCCATGCCCCCGTCTCCCGCAAATCGCCACAGACCTGAAATAAGAGGAACTTAGCAGTCGCGCTTGATCTTGGACCTCACCCTGATATGACGCTGACAAACGCAAATCTCGCCAATAGATAGGATCTGATCTTGGATATTGCAGCTCTTCGTACCGCCAACCCCGACCACTGGAAGAAAGCCACCGCGATCCGCACCCTGACGCTCGACGCGGTTGCGGCAGCAAACTCCGGCCACTCCGGCATGCCGATGGGCATGGCCGACGTAGCGACTGTGCTCTACGAAAAGCACCTCAACTTTGATCCAAAGACCCCTGAATGGCCGGACCGAGACCGTTTCATCTTGTCCGCAGGGCACGGCTCGATGCTGCTCTACTCGCTGATGTATCTGACCGGCTACGAAGATATGCCGCTGGAGCAGATAAAGGACTTCCGCCAGTGGGGCGCCCGCACCGCAGGTCACCCCGAATACGGCCACGCCCGCGGAATCGAGACCACAACCGGCCCTCTGGGTCAGGGGATTGCAAACTCGGTCGGTTTCGCCATCGCCGAGGAAATCCAGCGCGCCACATGGGGCAAGAAGATCATCAACCACTACACCTACGTCATGGCCGGTGACGGCTGCCTGATGGAAGGCGTAAGCCAGGAAGCCATCTCGCTTGCCGGTATGCAGGAGCTGGGTCACCTGATCGTCTTCTGGGACAACAACAACATCACCATTGACGGCACCGTCGACATTGCCGACGCCACCAACCAGCAGATGCGTTTCGAGGCATCGGGTTGGCATGTCCAGTCGATCGACGGTCACGATCCGGCAGCGATTGACGCCGCCATTATCGCCGCCAAGAACGACCCGCGTCCGTCGATGATCGCCTGCAAGACCCACATCGCTCTGGGCCATGCCGCACAGGATACTTCCAAAGGCCACGGCGCATTGACCAACGCCGACCAGCTGAAAGCCGCGAAAGAGGCCTACGGCGCACCAATGGGTGATTTTGAAGTCGCCGCAGACGTGCTGGAAGCTTGGCGCGCGATCGGTGCCCGCGGCGAGGCCACCCGCAAGGATTGGGAAGCCCGCTTTGCCGCACTCTCGGCCAACAAACAGGCAGAATTCAACCGCATCTACGCAGGCGAAGCACCCAAGCGCCTCTCGGCCACGATCCGTGCGCTGAAGAAACAGATCAGCGAAGGTGCGCCAAGCGTGGCCACCCGCAACTCCTCGGAAATGGTGCTGGAGGTGGTCAACCCGATCGCTCAGGAAACCATCGGCGGCTCGGCTGACCTGACCGGTTCGAACAACACGCTGACCAAGGACATGGGCACTTTGCACCCCGACAGCCGCAAGGGTCGCTACATCTACTACGGCATCCGCGAGCACGGCATGGCTGCCGCGATGAACGGCATGGCCCTGCATGGCGGGACAAAGCCTTATGGCGGCACCTTCATGTGCTTCACCGACTACGCGCGTGGCTCCATGCGCCTTTCGGCACTGATGGGTGTCCCCGTGACCTACGTGATGACCCACGAGTCCATCGGTCTGGGCGAGGACGGTCCGACCCACCAGCCGGTCGAGCATCTGGCCATGCTGCGCGCGACCCCCAACATGAACGTCTTCCGCCCAGCTGACACGGTTGAAACCGCAGAAGCCTGGGAACTGGCACTGACCTCCGAAAAGACTCCAAGCGTGCTGGCCCTCACCCGTCAGAACGTTCCGACCGTGCGGACCGAGCACAAGACCAAGAACCTGACCGCGCAAGGTGCCTATGTGCTGGCCGATGCGACAGGCAAGCGTCAGGCGATCCTGCTGGCAACTGGCTCGGAAGTGAGCATCGCCATGGCAGCCCGCGACATCCTTGAGGCTGAAGGGATCGGCACGCGCGTTGTCTCGATGCCTTGCTGGGAACTCTTCGAGGAACAGGACGAAGCCTACCGCAAGCGCGTTCTGCCCGGCGGCCCTGTCCGCGTTGCGATCGAGGCCGGCATCCGCTTTGGTTGGGACCGCTGGCTCTATGGCGAGCGCGGCAAGCGGGAAAAGTCCGGATTTGTCGGTATGCACGGCTTTGGCGCGTCTGCCCCTGCCGAGCGTCTTTATGAAGAGTTCGGTATTACACCAGAAGCGACTGCCGAAAAAGTTCGCTCGCTCTTGAAGTAAGCCAAAGAGGGCCGTCGCCATGAAAGGTTTGCCGGGCAAATCGGCGATGGCCCTGACTTTGCTGCTCGGGGTTGCCGGCTGCGCACGCGGACCAGTGCCCCCCGATGCGGGCGTTGCACTTCCGCCGCTGCGCTCGACAACCTCCGATGTAGATGCCTTCGCGACAGTTGTGCTGGACCGGCTGCAGCCCCGTTCCATCAGCGAAAGCCGCGAATACTGCGGCATCATCCTGCGGGCTTCTGACGGCAGCCTCTTCACGTCACAGATTGTTTCCGGCACCGAATATTCCTGCGAGATGCCATCCGTTCTGGGCACGGTCGTGGCGACCTTCCACACGCACGGCAGCTACTCCCCCGATTTCGAGAACGAATTACCCAGCACAAGCGATGTCCAGGGTGACTTCTCACAAAGGATCGACGGCTATGTCAGCACCCCTGCCGGACGGGTCTGGCTGAACGACTATAGCGAGCGGCAGGTGATCCTGCTCTGCGGGCCTGGTTGCATCTCTGCCGACCCCAACAACAACCCGCAGGACGCAGGATATATTCCTGCGCGCCTGACGCTCGCGGAATTGCGCGCTCGTTCCACCTAGCCGCGCTTGAAGAGGACGGGAAACCAATCCTCGCGCAAACGCTGGCCTGGCTGCATGTTGTGGCCCGGACACGGCGGCGAGGTCCGTCCCGGACGTTCCACATAGCGCGCATCATCACCCACAAGCCGCAGCGAGAACGCCCGTCTGCGCGATGCCGACTCATTGCCGCGCGCACCGTGCAAAATGCGGAAGTGGAACGCCACGGCATCGCCCGGTTCCATCGCGTATTCGACAATCCGCATGCCCTCGGCATCCGGATCGGGGACCGGCATGAAGTCTTTTTCATCCGGATAGAAATCCGTTTCCGACAGCCATCGCGTCGGCAGGACTGCCTTGGGCCACTTGTGCGATCCGGCCACGCAGCGCAGCGACGCCTCGCGGACCAGATCGAGTGGCGACCAGAAACTCACCGTCTGTTCACCTTCGACAAAGTAGTAAGGTCCATCCTGATGCCACGGCGTCGGCTTTGACGTGCCAGGTTCTTTGACTAGCACGTGATCATGGAAGACCTGACAGGTCTGCGATCCCATCAGATCGGCCCCCACCTCAAGCGCCGGTGACCGATGGATCACCTCTTCGAAGGGTTTGATCCGCATCCAGTTGCAGTAGTCGTCAAAGAAGCGCCCCGCCTCGCCCTTGTGGAGGTTCTCGGCAGCATAGGGGCCGGGTTCAGTCATATTGATTTCGACACCCTCGCGGAGCGCGTCGACGTAATCTGCAAACAGCCCTTTGATCAGAACAACGCCGTCGCGCTGGTACGTGTCGATGTGGTCCTGAGTGATCAACGGGTGCATGGGCGTCTCCTTTTGTTGGGGCAACGCTACCCCGTCGCAAAACGATTCGACAGCCGCGAAGCTGTTTGCGATAACAACGGCCCACCCTATTGTGGTGTTATCGCTAACGGATCATGTTATCGATAACATATTGACAGAAAATGACTTTTTCCTTTCGCCCAATGGTGTGCCTCCGTATACGGGGACGAAAGACGAATGCGCGATTAGGGAATGGAAACATGACAGTCACCATCGGTATCAACGGCTTTGGACGGATCGGGCGCTGCACGCTGGCCCATATCACCGAGGCAGCCCGCAATGACGTTCAGGTGGTCAAGATCAACGCCACCGGCCCGATCGAGACCAACGCGCATCTTCTGAAATACGACAGCGTCCACGGGCGCTTCGGCAACCCCGTCAAAGTCAGCGGCAATACGCTCGACCTCGGCCGCGGCCCGATTGACGTGAGGTCGACCTACGATCCGACCGAGCTGGATTGGGAAGGCGTCGACGTCGTCCTCGAATGCACCGGCAAGTTCAACGATGGAGAGAAATCGGAAATCCACCTCGAGCGCGGCGCAAAGAAGGTTCTTATTTCTGCCCCCGCCAAGAACGTGGACCGCACGGTCGTTTACGGCGTGAACCACCGCGATCTGCTCGCTGCCGAGCGTATGGTCTCGAACGGCTCCTGCACGACAAACTGTCTCGCACCGCTCGCCAAGGTGCTGAACGATGCCATCGGGATCGAGCGCGGGATCATGACAACAATCCACAGCTACACCGGTGACCAGCCGACGCTGGACCGTCGCCACAAGGATCTTTACCGCGCCCGCGCCGCAGCTATGGCGATGATCCCGACATCAACAGGTGCCGCGAAAGCCCTGGGCGAGGTCCTGCCGGAACTGGCAGGCAAGCTCGACGGGACCGCGATGCGCGTCCCCACCCCGAACGTCAGCGCCGTCGACCTGACATTCGAGGCCGGCAAATCCGTGACCGTCGCCGACGTCAACGAAATCGTGCGTGAGGCGGCCAATGGCTACATGGGCATGGTCATGTCCTATGACGAAGAAGCCAAGGTCAGCATTGACTTCAACCACACTACCGAAAGCTCGATTTTCGCCCCCGACCAGACGAAGGTTGTCGGCGGCAAGACCGTGCGCGTGCTGGCGTGGTATGACAACGAATGGGGCTTCTCGGCACGGATGGCCGATGTGGCCGCCACGATGGGACGCCTGCACTAAACAATCCCTACAGACTTTGTCGAAGCCCGCGTTACGCGGGCTTTGCCATTTCAGGAGACGCGCTCTACACGTTTGGCCATGACGAATAGACTCGCAGTCTGGCTTGCCCTGATCATCGCCGCGCTCTTGGCGTATGATTATTACCAATTTGACTGGGCAAACACAGTTTTCCTTATCCACAAATTTGTCGACCTCATCGAATGGATCGCCTTCTGGCGATAACCGCACGGTTACGGTTGACCTTTTCGGAAAATTCGCAATGTTAGCGCCAACATTGAACGCCAAAGGAGATTACCATGGCCGTCAAAGTCGCAATTAGCGGATTTGGCCGGATTGGCCGCAACGTCCTCCGCGCCATTATCGAAAGTGGCCGCACCGATATCGAAGTCGTCGCAATCAACGATCTGGGTCCGGTTGAAACCAACGCGCACCTCCTCCGGTTTGACAGCGTCCACGGGCGTTTCCCTGCCGAGGTAACAACGACCGAGGATACCATCGACGTTGGCCGCGGTCCGATGAAAGTGACCGCGATCCGCAACCCTGCCGACCTGCCCTGGTCGGACGTCGACGTCGTGATGGAATGCACCGGCATCTTCACCAGCAAGGAAGCCTGCCAGTCACACCTCGACAACGGCTCAAGCCGCGTCCTGATCTCTGCCCCCGGCAAGGACGCTGACAAAACCATTGTATATGGCGTAAACCACGACACGCTCACCAGTGACGACATCGTTGTCTCGAACGCCTCCTGCACGACCAACTGCCTCTCGCCAGTCGCCAAGGTACTGAACGATGCCGTGGGCATCACCAAAGGCTTTATGACCACGATCCACAGCTACACCGGCGACCAGCCAACGCTGGATACCATGCACAAAGACCTCTACCGCGCGCGCGCCGCGGCACTGTCGATGATCCCGACTTCGACCGGTGCAGCCAAGGCCGTTGGTCTGGTGCTGCCGGAACTCAATGGCAAGTTGGACGGTGTGGCCATACGCGTGCCGACCCCGAATGTGTCGGTCGTCGATCTGACTTTCGAGGCCTCCCGCGCCACCACCGCAGAAGAGATCAACGCCGCGATCAAGGCTGCCGCCGATGGCCCGCTGAAGGGCATCCTCGGCTATACCGACCTGCCCATGGTCAGCTCGGACTTCAACCACGATCCGCATTCGTCGATCTTCCATATGGACCAGACCAAGGTGCTGGACGGCAACATGGTCCGCATCCTCAGCTGGTATGACAACGAGTGGGGCTTCTCGAACCGGATGGCTGACACAGCCGTCGCGATGGGCAAGCTGATCTGATCCACAGCCAACGACCAAGGACAAAGGCCGGCCCCACAGGGTCGGCCTTTTTCTTGTGCAGTCTGCAGATCGCGCCATGCTTTCTGTGCAAATCTGCTAGCGCTAACTATGGGTTGTTCTGCGGTGCAGCATGAATAGGTATGGGTCAACAGCAACCAAGCGATCGCACTGAAAGGAGCCTGCAAATGACTGTTTTGACCAATGTCCGGAACGCCATCGAAAAGCGCGTTGCCTACACACGACTGAAGCACGAGCTGCGCAACATGCCGCTCGAAACCGCCATCGACCTCGGCATGTTCCGCGAAGATGCAGCCAAAACTGCCGGTAAGGCGATCTACGGCTAAGCTACTGGCTGTCCCAGAATTTCACTCAGGCGGGACAACCGCCTGAGACAAGAACTCAGTGATCCGCTGCGCGTAACCCTGCTGCCCAGCCAGATTGTTATGCGAGGCGCCATCGACTTCCTCAAACACCACATCTCCACCCGAAGCCGCGATCATATCAGCGAGCCGCGCACCGTTCGCGGGCGGGATCAACTGGTCTGCGCCGCCATGCTGGATCAGCACCGGCGCGTTGAAGTGGGGCACATCCGCAGCTGTGTCCCAGCGCTGCACGAATGGCATGTAGCAAGCAGGCAGATACGAGGCCCGCGTCATCAGTTCGCACATGCGGACATATGGGGCATCCAGCAGGACCGCCGCCACCTCGCGCCGTACCGCCACATGTACGGCAAGTCCTGTGCCCATGGAAAAGCCATGCACCACAATCGGCCCGTCATGCCGCGCGGCAAGCCAGTCATAGGCAGCCAGCGCATCAGCCTTGAGCCCCGCCTCTGACGATCCGCCAGCAATCTCCCCTCCGCCGGGGTATTCCATCGCAGCGACGGTGCGTCCGGCTGCCTGATGCGCCTGCAGAGAATAAGTGAAATAGGCCAGCGCCCCGCGGTTCCCCATAAAGAACAGGACCGCCACCGGATCGTCACCTTCCGAGATTGCCAAGGCAACGTCGCGGTCACTGACCACCTCTTGCACAAATGCAGGATCATCAAATGCGTCAGGAGCAAAGGGATAGAGAAACCTCGGATGCGCCCAGACCATCACCGTCGCGTAGAGCAGATAGGTCCCGACCAGCATCCAAAGCCAGTTCACTTGGCCAGACGGTCGCGCAAAGCCTCGTCGACAGCAGGTGTCACAAACTTCGACACATCCCCGCCCAGACGCGCGATTTCCTTGACCAGCTTAGAAGCAATCGCCTGATGCTGTGCCTCGGCCATGAGAAAGACAGTCTCGACCGTGTTATCAAGCACCCGGTTCATGCCCACCATCTGGTATTCATATTCGAAATCCGCCACCGCCCGCAGGCCTCGGATGATGACGCTGGCGCCCACATCCCGCGCGCAATCGATCAACAGGTTTTCGAACGGATGGGCGACAATCTCGCATCCCGTGGCCTGAGACAGCGGTGCGGCCTCCGCCTCGATCATGGCGACGCGCTCTTCCAGAGAAAACAGCGGGCCCTTGTCACGATTGATCGCAACGCCGATCACCAAACGGTCCACGAGCGAGCAGGCGCGGCGGATGATGTCGATATGCCCAAGGGTCACCGGATCGAAAGTGCCGGGATAAAGTCCTACGCGCATGGGTGCCCCTTCTGGTCTTCAGTGGCTGCAAGCAACAATAATACGCGCAGAAATGCAAGGTGGGCCTAGTGGCCCATGATCATCCCCTCGAGCGAGTCACGCTCCATCGCGAGTTCTGCCAGACGCGCCTTGACCGCATCGCCGATGGAAATCAGCCCGATCATCTTGCCGCCTTCCATCACCGGCAGGTGACGGAAACGGCCCTCGGTCATCATCTCCAGTACGTCAAGCGCCGAGTCTGACGGGCTGCAGGTGGTCAGCTTTGATGTCATCAAGGCGCTGACCGGATCACTCATGCACCCTGCCCCGCGCTTGCCCAACTCGCGGACAATGTCACGTTCAGAGAGGATTCCATCTAGCGCATCCCCGTCTGCCGAGACAATCACCGTCCCGATCCTGTGTTCCGACAAGAGCTTGGCAGCATCGGCAACCGAATCCGTCGGCTTCACCGCAATGACCCCGACATTTGCCTTCGACTTCAGGATTTGGGATACAAACATGGCGGCCTCCTCACGCTGACTATAATTTCAGGGTCTCAAATCAGCGGGCTAGCTGTCAAGCGTGCTGCGCGTTCGAGCCTGTCAATCTCTTCAGCCATGCCCTTGCGTAGGGCGGCCGCAAAGCGCGTCAGACGGTCGGAGTGACGGTCAGAAGTGTGCCTGACCAGATAGAAGGCCCGTTTCAAAGACAATTCATCAGTCAGTACGCGGCGCAACTCCGGGGCAAACGGCAGGGCAAAGTCATGCACGATTCCCACACCGCCCTGCCGGATCAACTGCAATTGGACAGCGACCGAGTTGGAGGCCAGATCGACCTTTGCGAGGCCAAGCGCACCAAGATAGTCCAGCTCCTTGTCGAAAATCATGTCGGGAATGTAGCCGACAATCCGCCGTGACCGCAGGTCCGCAAGCGCGGTCAACTCCGGTCCGTCCGCCCGCATCGCCAGATGCAGCTGGTAGTCCGAGATCTTCTGGACCGTCAGACGGCCCGCCTGCGGAGGGCTGACCGTGATCGCCATATCCGCCTCGCGCCGCGACAGGTTCACAACACGCGGGAGTGCGAGGATCTGGACTTCCAGATCGGGATTCTCGGCCTGAATGGCCGCGACCACCTGCGGAAGAACAAAATTCGCCGCCCCGTCCGGTGCGCCGATCCGGATCTGGCCCGTCAGCTGCTCGGACGTGCCCTGCCCCTCGTCCAGTGCGCGCAGCAGGTGGCGTTCCGCCTCTGCCGCGGTCTCGCGCATGCGCGCGCCAAGGTCGGTCAGCGCATAGCCCTGCGGTGATTTCACAAAAAGGGCCGCACCGACCGAGCTTTCCAACCGCGCAATCCGGCGGCCCAAAGTTGAGGGGTCCATCTTCAGCGTACTTGCTGCTCCCGTCAGCCCCTCGGCCCGTGCGACTGCCAGAAACACCCGCATGTCATCCCAGTTATCCATCCCTCATCCTTGCATTTATGCAAAATGGTTTTGGTATATTGGTTCTTTTAGGCTGAAAAACGCAACCTTATAACGACGCCAAATCATTTGCGGAGGAACCCCCATGCAAGAGTTGACCCACTACATCGGCGGCGAGCACGTCAAAGGCACGTCCGGCCGTTTCGCCGACGTCTACAACCCCGCCACAGGCGAGGTGCAGGCCAAGGTGCCACTGGCCAACAAGGCCGAGATGGACAAGGCCGTGGCCATCGCCGCCAAGGCCCAGCCCGCATGGGCCGCTGTGAACCCGCAGCGCCGCGCCCGTGTCATGATGAAATTCGTGGACCTGCTGCACCGCGACATGGACAAACTGGCCGAGGCCCTGTCCCGCGAGCATGGCAAGACGCTGCCCGACGCCAAAGGCGACGTGATCCGCGGTCTGGAAGTGGTCGAATTCTGCATCGGCGCACCGCACCTGCTGAAGGGCGAGTTCACCGATAGCGCCGGTCCTGGCATCGATATGTATTCGATGAAACAGCCGCTGGGTGTCACCGCAGGGATCACCCCCTTCAACTTCCCCGCCATGATCCCGATGTGGATGTGTGCGCCCGCCATCGTCTGCGGCAACGCCTTCATCCTCAAACCATCCGAGCGTGACCCATCCGTCCCGCTGATGCTGGCCGAACTGCTGGAAGAAGCAGGTCTGCCAAAGGGCATCATGCAGGTCGTCAACGGCGATAAAGAAGCCGTGGACGCCATCCTCTATGATCCGATCATCCAGTCTGTCGGCTTCGTCGGCTCGACCCCGATTGCCGAATACATCTACGGCACCGGCTGTGCGCAAGGCAAGCGCGTGCAGTGCTTCGGCGGCGCCAAGAACCACATGATCATCATGCCTGACGCCGATATGGATCAGGCCGCAGACGCGCTTGTGGGCGCGGGCTACGGTGCCGCTGGCGAGCGCTGCATGGCAATCTCGGTCGCCGTCCCTGTTGGCGACGACACCGCCGACCGTCTGATCGAAAAACTGGTTCCCAAGATCGAAGCGCTCAAGGTCGGCCCCTACACTGCCGGCAACGATGTGGACTACGGTCCTGTTGTGACAGCTCAAGCGAAAGCCACCATCGAAAATCTGGTCCAGGCCGGTATCGACCAGGGCGCCAAGCTGGTCGTCGATGGCCGCAACTTCAAACTGCAGGGCTATGAGAACGGTTTCTTCGTCGGGCCGCACCTCTTTGACCATGTCACTCCGGACATGGACATCTACAAGAAAGAGATCTTCGGCCCCGTGCTCTCGACCGTGCGCGCCAAGACTTACGAAGAGGCGATCAACCTTGCCATCGACCACGAATACGGCAACGGCACCGCGATTTTCACTCGTGACGGCGATACAGCCCGTGACTTTGCCGCCCGCATCAACATCGGCATGGTCGGTGTGAACGTGCCGATCCCCGTGCCGCTGGCCTACCACACTTTCGGCGGCTGGAAGAAATCCATGTTCGGCGACCTCAACCAGCACGGCCCGGATGCGTTCAAGTTCTACACACGGACCAAAACAGTGACCGCCCGCTGGCCTTCCGGCATCAAGGAAGGCGGCGAGTTCTCGATCCCTGTGATGGAATAAACTTCAAAAGGCCCACCCTCCGCGGTGGGCCTTTTCGTCTGTCGTCCCTTGCCAAGTCCAGTGGCTTGGGAAAAGATATGAACAAGCGTTCAATTCCGACCGGAGGTCCCGATGGATTTTGCCCTGAGCGAAGAACAATCCGCGATCTACGATATGGCCCTCGCCTTCGGGCAAGAACACATCGCGCCCCACGCCCGTGCGTGGGAGGCAGAAGGCACGATCCCCCGTACGCTCTGGCCGCAGCTTGCGGAGCTTGGCTTTGGCGGTCTCTATGTGTCCGAAGACCACGGCGGATCAGGCTTGTCACGGCTTGATGCAACTCTGGTCTTCGAGGCGCTCTCGCAGAGCTGCGCCTCTGTCGCGGCTTTCCTGTCGATCCACAATATGTGCGCGCGCATGATCGAAAGCTACGGCACCGAAGAGCTCAAGGCGCGCCTTTTGCCCCAAGCCGTCAGCATGGAGGCGTTCCTGGCCTACTGCCTGACCGAACCCGGATCAGGGTCGGATGCAGCCGCCCTCAAGACACGGGCCGAGCGGACCAACGACGGCTATACTCTCACCGGCACCAAGGCTTTCATTTCGGGCGGTGGCTATGCCGACGCCTATATCGTCATGGCCCGCACGGGCGAGGATGGGCCGAAAGGGATCAGCGCGATTGTGTTGGAAGACGGGACTGAAGGTCTCTCCTACGGCGGGCTCGAAGCCAAAATGGGCTGGAAATCACAACCGACTCGGCAGGTGCAGATGGATGGTGCGACTGCCCCCGCCCAAAACCTTTTGGGCGAAGAAGGGCGCGGGTTCTCCTATGCCATGGCCGGTCTTGACGGAGGGCGGCTGAACATCGCGGCTTGCTCGCTCGGGGCAGCGCAATCCGCGCTTGACCAGACCCTCGCCTATATGGCCGAGCGGCAGGCTTTCGGCAAAAGCATCGACCAGTTTCAGGCACTGCAATTCCGGCTGGCCGATATGGAAATTTCCTTGCAGTCGGCGCGCACCTTCCTGCGGCAGGCAGCTTGGAAACTGGACACAGGCGCGCCCGACGCCACGAAGTTCTGCGCCATGACCAAGAAGCTCTGCACCGAAACCGGCAGCGCGGTTGCGGACGGCTGCCTGCAACTGCACGGCGGATACGGGTATCTTGCAGACTACGGGATCGAAAAGATGGTACGTGATTTGCGCGTGCACCAGATTTTGGAAGGCACAAACGAAATCATGCGACTGATCACGGCACGGGGTATGATCGGCAAATGAGCGACCTGATTGTCAGAACAGAGGGCTATGCCGGTTGGATCACCCTCAACCGTCCCGAGGCGCTGAACGCGCTGACATGGGAAATGTGCCTCGAGATCGAGACCGCCTTGCGCAAATGGCGCGAGGACCCGACCGTCAAACTGGTCATCATCGACGGGACGGGGGAACGCGCCTTCTGCTCAGGCGGTGACATCTCCGAGATGTACGCCAGCGGCCAGCGCGGCGACGTCGACTATGGCCGCCGTTTCTGGCGCGACGAATACCGGCTGAACCGCAAGATATTCATCTACCCCAAGCCCATCGTCAGCTTCCTGCACGGTTTCACCATGGGCGGCGGGGTCGGCGTGGGGTGCCATGCCAGCCACCGGATCGTCTGCGAGAACAGCCAGATTGCGATGCCTGAATGCTCGATCGGGCTGGTGCCTGATGTGGGCGGGTCGCTGATGCTGGCACTTGCACCGGGTCGCGTGGGCGAATTCCTCGGGGTCACCGGTGACCGCATGGACGCCGCTGACGCGATCTTTGCGGGTTTCGCAGACAGCTACGTCCCGCAGGAGAACTGGGAGGCGCTCAAGACCGAACTCACCGAAACCGGTGATGTCGATGTCATCGCGCCCCACATTGCCCCTACTCCCGACAGCCGCCTTGCCGGATGGCAGGAAGAGATTGACGCGACTTTCGCAGGCGACACTCTGGGCGATATCTATCGCGCAATGCCCATCGACCCCGGCCCGGCCGTGGCCCACGCGCAGAAACTTATGGTCCGCAGTGCGCCTTTTGCGATGACCTGCGCGATCGAGATCATCCACCGTGTCCGCAACGGGCTGCGGCTCGAGAACGCGCTCGATCAGGAATTCCGCTATACCTATCGCTGCGTGGAACAGGGCGACTTTATCGAAGGCATCCGCGCGGCCATCATCCACCGCGACCGCAATCCGCAGTGGCAGCACGGGTCGTGGCGGGATGTCAAAACACTCGACGTGACACGGATGCTGATGCCCTTGGGCAAGGACGCGCTGAAATGGGAGGACTGAGCATGAAGATCGGATTTATCGGACTTGGCAACATGGGCGCGCCCATGGCGGCCAACCTTGCCAAAAAGCATGAGGTTGTGGGCTTTGACACAGTGGCGAAACCGGAGGGCCTCACCCTCGCCACCAGCGCTGCCGCAGCCGCAAAAGACGCCGACGTCGTCATCACCATGTTGCCCAATGGCGCGATCATGCGCGCTGTCGCCGCCGAAATCCATCCGGTCATGAAAGCTGGCGCCGTGCATCTCGACTGTTCGACCGTGGACGTGGAAAGCGCCCGCGCGGTCGCCGCCGCTGCAGAGGCCGCAGGTCTGTCAGCAATCGACGCTCCGGTTTCCGGCGGGATCGGTGGAGCGACCAATGGCACGCTCACCTTTATGGCCGGTGGACCGAAGGTCGCTTTTGAGACTGTTTCCCCGCTCTTCGACATCATGGGCCAAAAGGCAGTGCATTGCGGTGACGCGGGCAACGGTCAGGCGGCCAAGATCTGCAATAACATGATCCTTGGCGTGACCATGATCGCCACCTGCGAGGCCTTCGTGCTGGCCGACAAACTGGGCCTTGACCAGCAGGCGATGTTCGACGTGGTCAGCACGTCCTCGGGCTATTCCTGGAGCATGAACACCTACTGCCCCGCCCCCGGCATCGGGCCGCAAAGCCCCGCCGACAATGACTACAAACCGGGATTCGCTGCTGATCTGATGCTCAAAGACCTCCGTCTGAGCCAGATGGCCGCCGAGGCCGCAGATGCCGACACCCCCATGGGACAGGCCGCCACGGCGCTTTATCAGCAGTTTGTCGAGGCAGAGGATGGCGCAGGCAAGGATTTCTCAGCCATGCTGCCAAGGTTTGCCAGCCGCAGGCGCAGCAGTTAGCCGATTTCCGCGCCCCGTCGGCTTTGTCATTGAATAACAATCACCCGGCGGTGCAGGTTGAGATCAACCGATTGAAAGGCACCGCTATGACCAGATTCTTCAAACTGACCTTGATCGCCAGCGTGGCACTGCTGCCCGCTTTGGCCGAGGCTCAGGGCAATGGCAACGGGCGCGGCAATGGCAATGGCAACCGCGCCGACAACCCACTGAACTGCCCGCCCGGGTTGGCCAAGCGCGAACCCGCCTGCGTGCCACCCGGCCTTGCACGGCAGGGGGTGACGACACAGCAATATCTCAACATGAGTGATGACGCGTGGGAACAGGCCACCGCTGAGAATCCCGACCTCTTGCGCGGGAACGAGGAAACCGAGGTTGCCGAACAGACTTTCTCAGGCCCCCTTACCGCCGAGGAGATCGCCGAACTCGTTGGTATCAACGTGCCTGACGAGGGCCGCACCTATGGCGTCATCGACGGTCAGGTGGTGGAACTCGGTACCGAGGACAAGCTGATCTTTGATCAGGTGAAACTTCTCTCGCAGCCTGTCCAGCCCGGCAATGGCATCGGCGTGGTGCCCGATGTGGGTCTGACCGAAGAGCAACTGATCTCGGTCTACAACCTGCCGCCCGCGCCCGCCGGATATACCTATTCAGTTATCGACGGTCAGATCTTCGCCGTGCCGGAAGAAACCTTCGGCCTGCTGCAAGTGATCAAACTGGCGGCTGCGATCTTCTGATCGGCGTCGTGGCGGTTATTCCGCCGCGACCTTTCCTGCCGACAGCATCGGTTTGAGATAGCGGCCCGTATGGCTCTCGGGCACTTCTGCAACTTCCTCCGGCGTGCCCGTCGCCACGATCCGGCCACCGCCATCGCCACCTTCGGGGCCGATGTCGATGATATGGTCCGCCGTCTTGATCACATCGAGGTTGTGCTCGATCACGATCACCGAGTTTCCCTGATCAACCAATTCGTGCAGCACTTCCATGAGCTTGCGCACGTCCTCGAAATGCAAACCGGTCGTCGGCTCGTCCAGAATATAGAGCGTCCGGCCAGTCGAGCGTTTCGACAGTTCCTTGGACAGTTTCACCCGCTGCGCCTCACCACCGGAAAGCGTCGTCGCCTGCTGGCCCACCTTGATATAGCCAAGGCCCACCCGCATCAGCGCATCCATCTTTTCGCGGATCGACGGCACAGCGGTAAAGAACTGCTGCGCGTCCTCGACAGTCATATCCAGCACATCGGCAATCGATTTGCCCTTGAACTTGATCTCGAGCGTTTCGCGGTTGTAGCGCGCACCCTTGCAGGTCTCGCATGTCACATAGACGTCCGGCAGAAAGTGCATCTCGATCTTGATGACACCGTCACCCTGACAGGCCTCGCAGCGCCCGCCCTTGACGTTGAAACTGAAGCGCCCCGGCTTGTAGCCACGCGCCTTGGCCTCTGGCATGCCCGCAAACCATTCACGGATCGGGGTAAAGGCCCCTGTATAGGTCGCAGGGTTCGAGCGTGGTGTGCGCCCGATGGGCCGCTGGTCAATGTCGATCACCTTGTCCAGATGCTCGAAACCCTTGATCGTTTCGCAAGGTGCGGGTGTCTGGCGCGCGCCGTTCAGCTTGACCGAGGCATTCTTGAAGAGTGTCTCGATGGTCAGCGTGGATTTGCCGCCCCCTGAAACGCCCGTAACGCAGACAAACTGCCCCAAGGGGAAATCCGCCGTGACGTTCTGGAGGTTGTTCCCTGTGGCCTTCACCACGGTCACCTTCTTGCCTTTGCCCTTGCGGCGGGTTGTCGGCACAGCGATTTCCCGCGCCCCCACCAGATACTGCCCCGTGATCGAGGCTTCATTGGCCATGATCTCCTGTGGCGTGCCCTTGGCCACCACCTGCCCGCCATGCACACCGGCACCCGGGCCGATATCAAAGACATAGTCTGCCTCGCGGATCGCCTCTTCGTCATGTTCGACCACAATCACCGTATTGCCCTGATCCCGCAGGTTCTTCAGCGTCGTCAGCAGGCGGTCATTATCACGCTGGTGCAGACCAATCGACGGCTCGTCGAGCACATAGAGGACCCCCTGTAATCCCGAACCGATCTGGCTTGCCAGCCTGATCCGCTGGCTTTCGCCACCCGAGAGCGTGCCGGAATTGCGTGACAGCGTCAGATAATCCAGCCCCACATTGTTGAGGAACCCCAACCGCTCGCGGATTTCCTTCAGGATCGCATGGGCGATCTCGTTCTTCTGCTTGGACAGCGCCTCGGGCACCGTCTGGCACCAGTCATAGGCCTCCTTGATCGACATCTGGACGACCTGCCCCACATGGAGCAGCGCGCCCGGCTTGCCGATCTTCACCGCCAGCGCCTCTTCCCGCAGACGGTAGCCGCCGCAGGTGCCGCAGTTGCGATTGTTCTGGTATTGCTCGAACTCTTCGCGGATCCAGCTACTGTCGGTCTCGCGATAGCGGCGCTCCATATTGGGGATCACACCCTCGAAGGCGCGCTCCACCTGATAGACACGGCCGCCTTCGTCATAGCGGAACTTGATCTGCTCCTCGCCAGAGCCATAGAGGAACACCTGCTGGACCTTTTCGTCCAGATCCTTCCAGCGGGCGTTCTTGTTGAACCCGTAATGTTTGGCAATGGCTTCGATGGTCTGCAGGAAATAGGGAGATTTGCCTTTGCGCCACGGCGCGAGAGCACCGTCGGCGATCTTCAGCGTCACATCCGGCACCACCAGTTGCTCGTCAAAGAACAGCTCCACGCCAAGACCGTCACAGGAGGGGCAGGCCCCGAAAGGCGCATTGAAGGAAAACAGGCGCGGTTCGATCTCGGGGATCGTAAAGCCCGACACCGGACAGGCGAAATTCTCGCTGAATGTGATCCGTTCGGAGTCGCCCTCTTTCGGGGCGGTCTCAAGAATTGCGATGCCGTCCGCCAGATCAAGCGCGGTGCGGAAACTGTCCGCCAGGCGCGTCTCCAGCCCCTCGCGGACAACGATCCGGTCCACCACCACGTCGATGTCATGGCGGAACTTCTTGTCCAGCACCGGCGGTTCGTCCAATTCGTAGAACTGGCCGTCCACCTTGACGCGCTGGAACCCCTGCTTGCGCAGTTCCAGAAACTCCTTGCGGTACTCGCCCTTGCGGTCGCGGATAATCGGGGCGAGCAGATAGCCGCGCGTCCCCTCTTCCAGCGCCATCACGCGGTCGACCATGTCCTGCACCTGCTGCGCCTCGATGGGCAAGCCGGTTGTCGGGCTATAGGGGGTCCCTGCGCGGGCGAACAGCAGACGCAGATAATCGTAAATCTCGGTGATCGTACCCACGGTCGAACGCGGGTTCTTTGATGTGGTCTTCTGTTCAATCGAAATCGCAGGCGACAGACCCGAGATGTGATCCACATCCGGCTTTTCCATCATGTCGAGAAACTGGCGCGCATAGGCAGACAGCGACTCGACATAGCGGCGCTGGCCTTCGGCATAAATCGTATCAAAGGCCAGCGACGACTTGCCCGAGCCGGACAGCCCCGTGATCACCACAAGCTGGTCGCGCGGAATATCCACGTCGATATTCTTGAGGTTATGCTCGCGCGCGCCGCGTACTTCGATGTTCTTCAACTCTGCCATGACGGCCCCCAGTCTGTCTCACCCCTCACATAGAGGTCAGGGCCACAGGTGCCAGCCCCGCTAAAGAACGTTTAGGGAACATACACCATTTTATTTCGCACACCAGCCAGAAAGCAAAAGGCCCGCCGTTGGGCGGGCCTTCGCAATCCGTTCTGGCGGGATCACATATGGATCACGCGGCCATAGGCATCGAGCACGCTCTC
>CAXQAV010000211.1:0-2601 GCA_964221795.1 Luminiphilus sp.
ATCATGACCATCCCGGGGTTGTGGGGCGGTTTGGACGCATCACGGCGCGCACCAAGAAAGATCGCAAGGATGAGCGCGGCCAGACCTGCGGTCTCATGCACCACGATGCCGCCTGCAAAGTCGCGCACGCCGGTGTCGCCGAAGATGCCGCCGTCAGCCAGCATCCCGCCGCCCCAGACCCAATGCACCACCGGCGCATAGACCAGCAGCATCCAGAGCGCCGAGAAGAGCAGCACAAACCCGAAGCCGATCCGCTCGACATAGGCGCCGACGCTCAGGGCAGGGGTGATGATCGCAAAGGTCATCTGGAAGGCGAAGAACAGCACCTCAGGCAATGTGCCCGAGAGTGTGTCAGCCGTGATGCCCGCAAGGAACATCTTGTCCAGACCGCCCCAGAAACCCGACGTGCCCGAGCCGAAAGCAATCGAATAGCCCAATGCAAACCACAGGATGGTCATCAAGCAGGCGATGGCATAGCAGTGCATAAACACGCTCAGCACGTTTCTTGCCCGCACAAGCCCGCCATAGAACAGCGCCAGTCCCGGCAATGTCATGAAAAGCACAAGCGCAGTGGCGACAATGATCCACGCGGTATCTGCTCCGTTCATAATATGTCCCTTTCCCTCGGAATTATCCTCGCGGGGTTAAGGACGGATTCGGAGCGCTGTTAAAATGTGCATCTGCGGAATTGGGGCGCTCAATCGCTGTGCATTGTCCGAAATGATGAAAAAATGTGCGAAGATATAGGTGGGAGACTAATCTGTAGGCGGAAACGAAAGCACGGACCGGAGCAGGAGTTCGAGGGCATGATCGCGGGCAGCGGCCCGTACGGCCGCGCGGCCCAGCGCCCCGAATTCGACGGTTTCGGTGGTCACGCGGGCCCCGTCTGTGATGCCGAAACAGACACGGCCCTCGGGCTTGTGCTCTGACCCGCCTGGGCCTGCAATGCCAGTAATCGAGACCGCGATATCCGCCTTGGACGCAAATAGCGCGCCCTGCGCCATTTCGGCGGCAACCTGTTCCGAGACCGCGCCGTGGGCTGCCAGTGTATCGGGGTGGACGCCGAGCATCTCGGTTTTTGCCGCATTGGTGTAGGTGACAAAGCCGCGGTCATAGATTGCGGAACTGCCCGCAATATCGGTGATCGCCGCCCCGACCATGCCACCCGTGCAGCTTTCGGCGGTGGCCAGCAACAGCCCCCTTGCCATTGCCTCTTTCAGGAGGGTTTCGGCGATCATGCGGGGTTCACGTTGTTGACGAAGCCGACATGTGCCAGCCATGCCAGGGCCATGACGCCGATTGCTGCCATGATCCCCGCAAAGACGTCGTCGAGCATCACGCCCGTTGGCCCATGCTTGCGGTCGGCCCAGCCGACAGGCCCCCATTTGGTGATGTCAAAGAGGCGGAACAGAAGAAAGGCCGCAATCCAGCCGGGCCAGAGGTCGGTTATCGCAACATCGGCCCGTACCGCACCGAAGGCCACTGGCAACAGGGCGATCCATTGGCCGCAGACCTCGTCAATCACGATCTCGGAGGGGTCATGGTTGTCCTTGCCGCGGGTCTCGACGGCTGTGGCCCAGGTGCCGAGGACGTAGGACAGGATGACGCCCGCAAGAAGACCCCACGGGCCAGCGATGACATAGATCACCCAAGCCGCGGGCAGGGCGGCAAGCGATCCCCATGTTCCGGGAGCAGGGCGGATGTGTCCGGCGTAAAAGAAGGTGGCGATCAGATGTGTCATTCTTTGACCAGTGTTGCAGTGGCAATCGCGGCGATGCCTTCCTCGCGTCCCGTGAAGCCAAGTCGTTCCGAGGTGGTGGCCTTGACGCTGATGCGGTTGCTTTCGAGCTTCATATAAGCCCCCATGACCGCCTTCATTGCATCGTGGTGCGGGCCGATCTTCGGGTATTCGCAAACAATCGTGCAATCGACGTTGCTGATCCGGTAGCCGTGTTTGGCCGCCAGCGCGACGGCATGTTCGAGAAAGATGTGGCTTGCCGCGCCTTTCCATTGCGGGTCGGAGGGTGGGAAATGCTGGCCGATGTCTCCCATGCCCAGCGCGCCGTAAATGGCATCGGTGACCGCATGCATCCCGACATCCGCGTCGGAGTGTCCCTGCAGGCTGCGGCTGTGCGGTACCTGCACGCCGCAGAGCCAAACGTGGTCGCCCTTACCGAAGCGGTGGACGTCATAGCCGTTGCCAACGCGTATATCCATCTTTTGTCCCATCAGCCGTGCGGCCCGCGCGAAATCGTCGGGGGTGGTAATCTTGATATTGTCTTCATCGCCCGCGACGATCGCCACGTCCAGTCCCGCAGTGCGGGCGACGGCAACATCGTCGGTTTCGGTCCCCGTCACCGCCGCATGAGCAGCCAGAAGCGGTTTGAGATGAAAGCCTTGTGGCGTTTGCGCGCGAAACAGTCCTTCGCGATCCTGAACGCCGCCAACGCGTCCTTCGTTGCCCGGCCAGAGCGTATCTGTGACGGCGACAGCGGGGGCGGCCCCTTCATGGGTCTCCAGCGCTGCAAGGACACGGTCGATGCTCGCATCCGAGACCAGAGGGCGGGCGGCGTCATGGATCAGCACGCGCGTCGCCCTTTC
>CAXQAV010000212.1:0-7343 GCA_964221795.1 Luminiphilus sp.
CGTCAGGAAGATCGCCTCGCTCACCTCGTTGTACTGGCTGCGGCGACTACCGCCATGGACCAGCTTGGTGCGGGTGTTCCAGTTGTCGCTCATCTTCTGTCTCCTCGCGCCCGCGGCGCATAAAAAACCCCCGTTCGGCCAAGCGAAAGGGGGTCCTTCACGTCCTGACCTCTTTAGCGGGTATGTTTTACGTGGCCCGCAATCCGGTAACAAATCGCCCACGTTTGAGGCGCAAAACCTCAGAATTTCAGCAGCTTAACGGGTAAAGCCTTGATTCTCGCGGCATACCCTCGCCAATTTTAGCCCGTTATTTTCTTGGGTTTTCGATCATTTGCCACCCATGTTATGCCCTGAAGGCATACCGCAGCACTCAGGGCATACCAAGGATTGAAGGCGCATAATGGGCACGATCGCAGAACGCAAGCTCTCAGACGGACGCACCGCCTATAAGGCCCAAATCATTATCAAACGCAAGGGAGAACCAACACACAGGGAATCCCGCCAGTTCCCGCGCCGGTCCACCGCGAAGGCCTGGATGGAAAGACGCGAAAAGGAGCTTCGCGCCCCCGGCGGGCTGGAGAAAGCCCGAGGGAAGCGCAAGACACTTGCCGACGCGATCAATCAGTACATTGACGACCACAAGAAGACGTATGGCCGATCCAAGGCTCAGGTGCTCCAGCGGCTGAAAGAAATGCCGATCGCCGAAATGCCCTGCGACGAAATCACCAGCCAGCACATTGTGGACCTGGCTCGCGAGATGGGCGAGGCCCGCGCCGCATCGACAGTAGGAAACTACCTGTCGCACCTGGCCCCAATTTTTCGGATGGCGCGCCCCGCCTGGCAAATCGACCTCGACCCGGCCGCCATCAACGACGCCCTGATCATCTGCAAGCGGCTTGGCCTGATCTCAAAATCCAACCGACGCGATCGCAGACCAACCATGGAAGAGCTAGACAAGCTCATGGCGCACTACCAGGACAGTGCAGCGCGCGGCCACATGCCAATGCACAAGATCATCCCCTTTGCGATCTTCTCAACACGGCGACAGGACGAGATTGTGCGCGCCCAGTGGCAGGATCTCGACAAAGCACACAGCCGCTTGCTCATCAGAGACATGAAGAACCCTGGCGAAAAGATTGGGAACGACGTATGGTGTGAGCTACCGCCAGAGGCAATGCGCATCATCGATACGATGCCGAGAACCGGCCCAGACCAACCCATCTTCCCTTACCGAGCGAACAACATTTCCGCATCCTTCATTCGAGCATGTGCCCTATTGGGGATCGAGGATCTTCGGTTTCACGATTTGCGGCATGAAGGGGTAAGTCGGCTATTCGAAACCGGCAAGACCATTCCGCAGGTCGCCAGCGTGTCCGGGCATCGGAGCTGGCAGAGCCTCCAGAGGTACAGCCATCTTCGCGCCACTGGCGACCGCTTTGAAGGCTGGCCATGGCTAAACCTGATTGCGCCGCTAGGGGTTTCTGAAAACGATGCAGGCTAAGGACTACCCCTTGCCCTTGGTCGAGATAACTTGCGACCAGTGCGGTCGGCAGGGAAAATACAAAAAGAGCACGTTTGTACAGCTGGTTGGGCCGAACACGGAGCTCCCGCAAGCGCTGTCTATCATCGCTTCTGACTGCCCGGAGGAACGCCCCTCGATCAGCAACATGCGCGGTCGGTGCCGACCGCATTACGCGCAGAATTGGTGGCTCACCCCTACAAGCAAGAAAGGCGAATAGGCGACCACTAATTGCCGCCTACCATCCGGATCACCCCGCCAAAGGCGCCAGCCCCCGCAGCGCCTTTGCCATATCGAGGTAGCCGGCATAGCCATACTCGGAGTGCATTTGTTCATACCATGCCGCCCAAGACTCCCGCCTTTCTTCGGGGAAGACATCGAACCATGAGCCTTTTCGAACGCTAACCTGGCCACCAGGCAACCGCTCTACCTTTATCGCCCTAACGCTCATCACCCCTGCTCCTACTTCGACCGCTCCGATTATTCAGCTGTAAACACAGCATCCCAATCTAACCAGATCGGGAATGGGCAGCCTGCGGCGCTCACCCTTCCTGTGTGCGTTCAGGCTTTGGACTTTCGTCGGGCGGCTCGTAAGCGTCCCGGCACCTCTGAGAGAAGAACCCCCACTGCAATGCCTCTTGCTTTCCGCACTTTAAGCACCCTCTACCTGCACCGCCTTGCTCTTTTACTAGATCGCCTTAAGAACCAATGCCGAGATGTTTGTTTACCTCAGCGGAAATGTAAGTCTTGGCGATGTCAGACATGATCCCAAGGGTCGCACCGCCAACCGTCGCAACCACGCTTTTTACATCGCGCCAAATGCTTTCGCTGCGAATAGCCTCAATGAAGTCGTGACCATAATTAGTCATCCTGAAGGAGCCGCCAAATCTTCCTGTTTCCTCAAGCATACCCGCGTCCACAAGAAGCTTGAGATGATAATAACTCCTGCGCTCATCGTCGGTACTCCCGTCTGTCAGAACGCACAAAAAAATCGCATCCTCAGCGGCCTCGATTTCGAGAAGCAGGCTTCGTATCAAGTCATTGTCCCGTTTCAATAAAGTTCTCCTTATCTGCACGCCTTAAGGTACTCTACTGCCGCGGAACGAGCAGCCTCGATTTGCGAAACGCTCAGGAATGGTTTTATGGTCTCGAGATACTCAGCATGAACTCTGCTTACCCACCTCCCCGCCGAAGGAGGTACTTCAGGCGTCGCAACCCCAAGCCCCTGTAGGCGTAAGTACAAAGACGCCAATTCTCCGGATATGGTAATATCCTGAACGAACCCCCGCGAGCCGCTCGCACCGCGTATACGAAACATTAAGTTGCTTGCATCGCCACGAACTTCATGGATTTCCCGAGATCGTTCCCACTTGGCCTTATCGACCTGCTTCTTACCCCAATCGAAAAACCGCCAGAGCAAGCCAACGCCGCAGAAAACGAAAACAATGAGACCTATGCTCGAGATCCAGTCGATGCCCCAGGAAATCCGCCACACAGCAAAGCCCGCTGATCCAGCCGCCAATAGCAGCCACGTTTTCGCGTCCTTCAAGGCATCGATAAGACTAGCAAAAACCTGCGACATATGGCGTAGCCTTCCTTTTCGAGATCAGTTTGCTGGCGTGCAACGGAAGCTCTGGTTCGGTGACTGAGCGGTCCCGATCTGCTCGATCAACTCACAAGTTGACCGATTATTTGCGTATCCGATCACCAAAATCATTCGCTCCCAACCGACTAACGTCTCCATCTCAAACCAATACGCTGGTATGCCGAGCGTTCCCCTTGGCATGCCTGCCACAAAATCTACTAAGTCATCTATCGTTTGCGCTGCCAACGTGGAGGGAAGGCAAAAGCCAATTGTTGCGAGTATTATTGAACGCATGCGCTTCTCCTTACTTGGACAACCCGAGATAGGCGATGAACAGGCCGATGGCCGTCATGGCAAACCCCAAAATCCACTTCCATTCCTTGGCAGCAAAGCCAACGAGCTTCCGAGCTAAGTTTGCGCTCCAATGTCGCTTCATTATCACTGGGCCTATTCCCCAGCCGCGCCTCGCCCTCATTCGCTTCACGTCCTCAACACCGGACCACCAACGAATAAGTGACCGCCTGAGCATGCTCGCACTCCTTTTCTGGGTCAAACTAGTTCGAACAGGAAGGCCAGCGCGGGGATACCAATCAACGCCATATACAGCGTCAGGAACAGCCCCAATTGACCGCTCCGCTTACCCCACCCCCAGACAAGGCACCCACCAAAGAGGATCAGAAAGAGCCACATCAGCATGAACCTATTACCCAGCTGGACTACGAATACGCTTGCCGTATTCGATCCAACCGCCTGCCATGATCGCCAAAGGCTTTTAGAGCCACCTTTTGGGAAAGAGGAAACTCATGACCGCCAAGCTTACAAATGTAGCTACCACCGTCCGCTGAGAATTCGTTCGCTGGAACCTTCACTATTTCCCCACAAATTGTACAGGTCACCTCAACCGGCAAATCGTACAGTGTGCGCATGGTAGACTTCTTAGCCATCCCTCACTCCTTACTTGGACGCCTTGAACCGTCCTGGTTCGCACCAAAACACCGTCTGAGTGCCCGGTTGCCTCACGAAGAGACGCGCTGCCAGCAAGCAATTCTCAGCGTTGTACTCCCGGCCGCTGTAGGCATCAAATGTTGCGACATGGACCCGAAGTTTCGGATCTACCAGCGATGAGCGGTAAAGAGTGTAGACATCTTCCTGCCCAGCAACTGCCATCTTTGAAACGGCTATTAGTGCCACAGCCAAGAATAACGATCTCATGCCTCGCTCCTTAGCAGGATCTTATGCACGCTCAATTACAGCCCCGCCAAGCTTTTTCCCTTCAGCCTTGCCGCGATCCGATCTATGAAGACGGATCACCTGGAAACGGGCTTGGGTATTTTCCTGCAAAAAGACGCTTTCTATCTTGCCACGGCGAAAAGACTTTTCGATCGCATTCATTGCGGCTTCAGCTGTATCAAATGTCCCGAGATCACGATAGAGATTGCCTGACTGCCTGATCAAAGTAGCGACAACTGGCCCTTCTCCCAAGCTACACGCCTCCCGCATCTGCTCAACGTATATTGTGTCCAGTCGGTCCGGGTCTTCCAGACGCTTCTCCTTAATAAGGAATATCACAACAACAAGAATGAGCGCGCAGACCAGAAATAATGCTTCAAATGGCCCCACAGAATTAATCCTTATCTGGATCCGCAAAGAAAGCTGAAAGCTAGCAAAAGGCAACCAGCCAAGAACGACACGATAGCGGTAATGATTGCGATCTCTGCCGCAACCATCCAAGCGTTTGCGAGAGTGTAGTCCGGGTTCTGCCCCCGCAACGTCCGATCGACATGGCGTGTCGAAAGAAAGCCAAGCAACCAGGTCACTGCGCCGAGACCAGCTCCGGCTACGAACGCGACAAATGCCCAGCCGATGGCCCATCGGGGCAATGAGGCAGACAGCTGTGTCAACTGCGAAAGAAGGGCGACAGCCGCGCCGCCGTTTACCAGAATTGCCGCCCGTATCGCACCTTGCGCATAGTCTTGGGAAATGGCTCGAAAATCTGCTTCCTGCAAGAAACGTTCCTCTTTTCTAGACCCCATTATAAATCCTGAAACACCTCTGTCTCACCGGTTTTCATGGCCGCCACTAATGTAAACTCATCAGAAGATCTGAGCTGGCCATCGGCCACGTGAAGCACCAGTCGGAATTCACTTTCGTCCGAGTACGACATGCGCTTTCGCCGCCAACTGTCTTGCTTATCAAGACAGCTATGGTGTGTAGGCACCTCAGAGTACTCAACCGGCCCCCATAGCAGTGTGAATCCGCTCGGCGTCTCCAGTGACATTTCCCGAAATAGTGCCTCTGGCTCATGTAGCGCCACTACCCACGAGCCCCACTTCCGATGCGACGTCTTACACTCCGTTGAAAAGCAAGAAATGAAGTATCTTTCTGGATCGACCGTCTGTTGGTGAATATTACCCGATACCACCCCCTCAAATACCGGCTTCCCCGTTTTCTTCGAGCGGATTACAACCCTTTCCCCTTCCGCTCGGATTGACGTAACCCCTTCCAATTCATCGCGGCGACTGGGGTCGCTATGCTCTCGATAGTGAAGTAGATTTTTCATGCGAAAGTTGCCATGCGCAAAGCTCTCCGCATGCTCCCTCCGCGCAAAACGGCGATAGAGAACCCTAGGCGGGTCAACGCGAAAACCCTCCAATAGACGACCACCTAGCAACATGACCCTTCCTTATTAAAACCCATCGCTTTGACCTCCACCGGCGGCCCGCTCTACTCCCGCCTTGGCGCTCTTAGCAAGCAGGTTCCGCTCCAGCTCGACCACGGCAACCATCATCTGCAGCATAGCTTTACCTTACGCGACCAATCTGGTCAGAGTTGCTGGGCAACGCAACCCTCACGGTATCACATTTCCCATTTTTCACCACTAAGGAAAGCCGCACTATTGGCTCCGCAGTCTAGAAACCGCCGGAGGTCGTTATGGACCATCCCGAATTGATCGTTAAACTCGTCGACGAAGCCGCCTGGCTAGAGGAGCGCCCCGCTGACGCTGCACCACTGACAACTGAAGCCGCGCCCGTGCTGGCAAGTGACTACAATGTGTCTCTAGAAGAGCTGGCGGAGCGGCTTACCAACTCGCATGCTGTTTTTGTGCAGGCCAAGGCCGCGTCAGAGCGGCTCGGTACTGCCGCCGCCCTAAAACAATAATGACCACTCAAGAAGCACGATAGCTCCGCTCACCAGCGGGGCTTTCGACCTGACAGAGCTTCAACCTTATCCCCACAATCCCGCAGCGCGCGCCGGTCCCGGGACCATAGGAACTCCACCTGCTGATCGCTGAGCCAGCCGTCGGGGATACGCACTGGCGGCGCGCACGGGTCCACAGCTTCAGCGTAGCGCGTTGAGCCGCTGCACCCGGCCAGGGCCGAGGCAACGAGGCACAGCAACAGGATCCGCATGGGCCTTTTCCTCCAATTGGCGTGAGAGTTCATCGCGAGCGCGCAAAGCCTCGATCCGGGCTGCCTCCAATTTCCGGAACGCCTCGATCTGCGCCAGCTCGCGCGCTTGGTAGCTGGCCCGGCAGTCTGCGCCACCCTGCCGATAGCCGAACGCGGCAGCAGACGCCAACGCTGCAAGGGCGGCAAGTACAGCCGCCCCTCTCCTGCTTCCGCATCCAGCGCCCTCAGGCACATCGATCGCTCCGACAGGCGGCGATTGGTCAGGCCACGGATCACCCGCCCACCTGCCCGGTTCCAGCGCGGCAGCTCTTTGCAGGCGCCACGCAGATCGCCTGCGTTGGCCTTGCGCACCAGCGTCGAACGGCAGGCGGCAGCCGCACCGACATTGTAGGTCCAGGACACCAGCGCGATCTTGACCCCCACGGGCACCTTTGCGGTCAGACATCGGTCCAATGCGGCCTCGTAGCTGACGACTTCCCGCGCCAGCATCGCATCGCACTCTGCCTTGCTGTAGCGATCGCCGGGCCTGACCCCCTTGGTTTCGCCATAACAGACCGTCCAGACACCGACGATGTCGCGGTAGGCCTGTGTGCGCAGCCCTTCCCACTGTCCTACAAAGGACACCGCCGAGGCGAGTGCGACCGAACCGCCCGCGATCAGGCCGACGGTCCGCTTGCGCAAGGCACCGCTCTCATCCCGCCGGAACGCCTCCCATAGCCCCGAGGCAGGCTGCACCAGCACCCGGGCCGGAATGGCGAGCAGGTTTACCAAGGTCGCCGCCAGGGCAAACCACAGCGGGTCCAGACCCAGCATGTCGGGCGTGACCAGC
>CAXQAV010000213.1:0-2636 GCA_964221795.1 Luminiphilus sp.
ACGCCGACAATCCGGCCCGGCATGCTGCGGGCATACTCGGCCTTGGTCGCCATATAGGCCGCGTGCGGGCCACCATAGCCCATCGGCACCCCGAAACGCTGGGACGAGCCGACAGCTATGTCGGCCCCCATGGCGCCCGGCTCCTTGAGCAGGGTCAGGGCCAGCGGATCAGTCGACATGACGGCGATGGCCGCGTTTTCGTGCAGGGCTGCGATCGTGTCGGTGAAATCGCGCAGGTGACCGTGGGTACCGGGATACTGGAAGATCGCACCGAAGACGGCGCTTGGGTCCAGATCATCGGGGCTGCCCACGATGATCTCGATGCCGAGCGGCTGTGCGCGCGTTTTCATCACCGCGATATTCTGCGGGTGACAGTTCTCGTCGACAAAAAATGCCGTCGCCTTCGACTTGGCGACCCGCTGTGCCATGGTCATGGCTTCGGCACAGGCGGTGGCCTCGTCCAGAAGTGAGGCATTGGCGATTTCAAGCCCCGTCAGGTCCGAGATCATGGTCTGGAAGTTCAAAAGCGCCTCAAGCCGCCCCTGACTGATTTCAGGCTGATAGGGCGTGTAGGCCGTATACCAGGCAGGGTTTTCAAGGATGTTCCGCTGGATTGCGGGCGGGGTGACCGTGCCGTGGTAACCCTGACCGATCAACGAGACCAAGACCTTGTTCTTGGCTGCTGTCTGCCGCATGTGGTGCAGCAATTCACGCTCGGATTTGGCCTTGCCGAAATCCAGCGGCTCCTGCTGCCTGATCTGCGCAGGCAGCGTGTCGGAGATGAGCGCTTCAAGGTCCTTGGCACCCACGACTTCCAGCATGGCCGCCATTTCCGCGGGCGAGGGGCCGATGTGGCGACGGTTCGCGAAGTCATAGGGCAGATAGTCGGTCGGCTTGAAAGTCATGGGGTGCAGTCCTCAGGCAATCATTTCGTTATAGGCAGTTTCATCCATCATGCCGTCGAGCTGGGACGGGTCTGACGGCTTGATCTTGAAGAACCAGCCTTCGCCCAGAGGGTCGCTGTTGGCGAGGCTGGGATCGTCGCCAAGGGCCGTGTTGACTTCGATGATTTCGCCATCGACAGGGGCGAGGATGTCAGAGGCAGCCTTGACGCTTTCGATCACAACGATCTCGTCGTCTTTGCTGACGGTGGCGCCGACTTCGGGCAGTTCGACAAAAACCAGATCACCCAATTGGGTGGTGGCATGTTCCGTGATCCCGACGACATATGCATCGCCATCTGCGCGGAGCCATTCATGCTCTTCGGTGTATTTCATGGTAGTCCCTCTTTTGGTTATCGTTTGAAGTTGACGGGTGTGAACGGAAGTCTGGTCACGCGCAGAGGCTGGCGCTTGCCGCGCAACTCGCCAAAAATGAGCGTATCAGGCGCGGCATGGCTTGCGGGAAGATAGCCCATGGCGACAGGTCCGCCGACAGTTGGCCCGAAACCGCCCGAGGTGATCTTGCCGATTGGCGCGGTGTCGTCGGTGTCTGCAAAGAGTTCGACCCCCTCACGCATCGGCGCACGGCCCTCTGGCAGCAGCCCTACGCGTTTCGTCTCTGCCCCGCTCGCGGTCTGGCCAAGGATCACGTCAGCACCCGGAAAGCCGCCCGCGCGGTCACCGCCTGCGCGCCGTACCTTCTGGATTGCCCAGGTCAGACCCGCTTCGACCGGTGTGGTCGTGGCGTCGATGTCATGGCCATAAAGACAAAGCCCCGCCTCAAGCCGCAGGCTGTCGCGTGCGCCAAGACCGATCGGGGCAACATCGGGATGCGCGAGCAGGCGCTGGGCAAGCGCTTCAGCATCCGCCACAGGCACTGAGATTTCATAGCCGTCCTCGCCCGTATAACCCGAACGCGAGACCCAAGCCGTGATGTCATCCAGATCAAGCGTAGCCACATCCATGAACGCCATATCCGCCGCGGCAGGGGCGAGACTGGCCAGCACCGCTTCGGACGCAGGGCCTTGCAAGGCGAGCAAGGCGCGGTCCGTCACCTCGGTCACGGTCAGGGCAGGTTCGAGTGCGGCCTTCATTGCCGCGATATCGGCGTCCTTGCAGGCAGCATTGACGACAACAAAGACATGATCGCCGCGATTGGCGAGCATCAGATCATCTTCGATCCCACCGCGGGCATTGGTGAAATAGCCGTAGCGCTGGCGGTTCTCGCCCAGCCCCAGAATGTCGACGGGGATCAGCGTCTCAAGCCCAAGGGCCGCAGCGATGTAATTGTCGCCCCGTACGGCTACCTGACCCATATGGCTCACGTCGAAAAGACCCGCCTTGGCGCGCGTGTGCAGGTGCTCCTGCATGACGCCCATCGGGTATTGCACGGGCATCTCGTAGCCAGCAAAGGGCACCATCTTGGCCCCGAGGGACAGATGCAGGGAATGCAGCGGGGTCGTCTTGAGCGCGGTCATATCTGCGTCGCTTTCTTTCCGCCTACGAGATGAGGAGATCACGCGGCACCACACGAAATGCAGGCGATTGCCTGCGGATAGGTGCCTCCTCTGTCCTTGCGCCTGAGATCATTATCCCTTCGGCGGATGCCTACGCATCACTCTCCAGAGTTTTTTGCCCTGTCGTTGGTCCTGCGGCCTGAGAGTTTCCGAGGCAGTTGCTCCTTCGGCACCAGTA
>CAXQAV010000214.1:0-5602 GCA_964221795.1 Luminiphilus sp.
GAGAAATCCAGATACAGCACGTCACGTCTTCTGAAGGCTCGCAACCAACCGGTGTCATTTCATGGGAAATCTGGAGAACCAGAAATGACCAATGCCCAAACCACGGCACAGGCCTGTGCCCAGACAGGCTCCGTATTCTTTCGGTTCCCGATGGCTATATCGCCCTGCCCGGCACTATTTGGGTCGAAGAGGGAAAGTCGATTAGAGTTCTGATTGTGCCCGATGTAATCGGTTAAGTCCTGCCGCGATCGGCGCAAGTGTTGGCGCAGGTTTCGGGCCGATACCCGCCCGAGGAGGTTGAATGATGGCCATGACTAGAGCAACGACCGACGTCTCTCCCGAGACTAACGCAGAGATAGAACGCATTGCCCAGGTCATTCATGCCGAGACCATGGCGTTTCAGAACCACGATTACGACGCATGGCAAAGATGCTGGGCGCACGATGACCGCGTGCAGGACATCCTGATATCAACAACGTCAGGCATCAGTGTTGTGAGTGGCTGGTCTGCTATCGCGGCCCACATGCAAAACGTCTTTGACAATAAGCTGAGCGATAGGCTGGTCGAATTTGGCCAAGAAAACCTGCGCATCAATATTATCGGGGACTGTGCATGGGCGGTATTCGACACTTGGTCCGAATGGGACAACCGCGATCACGGAGAAAGTTTCGATACGCGAATCCTGGAGCGACAAGATGACGGATGGAAAGTGGTCTATTCGTCTTTCGTTTTCCGCCAGAACAATGGGCCGGAAGGCTTGATTGTCGGTCTCGACGCGAAAGGTCTGGTCATCAATGCGAGTAAGGCTGTTCTGGATGCAATGGCGAAGCATCCTTTTCTAACAATTTCCTGCGGTCGCATAAGGGCGCGAAGGGTCGACTGGGACAAAGCGCTTCAAACCGCTGTTGCACAAGCGGGGCAGCATCACGGTTTCTTTGAGACCTACCGCTTTGCCTCCGACCGCGGTGGGCCTGCAAACTATCCTGTGGTCCTCGGTAATACTGACGAAGGTGGTGTTGCTGTCGTGAACCTGTTGATCCGCGACAGTGCCACATACCTGGTCCTTGATTCAGATCGATCCTTGGAACGGCGCATGAGCCATGCGCAAACGGTCTTTTCGCTTTCGGATGCCCAAATAAATGTCGCGCGGCAGATCGCGATGGGTGAAAGCGTCGGAGGTGCGGCAGGCAATCTTGGGGTCAGCGTCAACACCGCACGCACGCACCTGACACGCCTTTACGAAAAGACTGGTGTCAGCACGCAGGCCGCGTTGGTCCGTCTGCTGCTGAGCGTTGGATAGTTGGCAATCGTTTCATGGGCACGCTCCGGTCGCCCATTGCCCCACAAAACAAAAAGGGGACCTCTCGGCCCCCTTCCCAATCCCATCACTGACCCGCAGCCTTACTGCTTGGTCACCTGCGTAAACTCCAGCTCGACCGGAGTAGCCCGACCGAAGATCGACACGGTCACCTTCAGGCGCTGGTTGTCTTCGTCCACTTCCTCGACCATGCCATCGAAATCCTCGAACGGGCCGTCGTTGACTTTGACCTTCTCGCCGATCTCGAAGTGGATAAGCGTGCGTGGTGCTTCCTCGCCTTCCTGAACGCGGCCGAGGATTGCCTGCACTTCGGCATCGCGCATCGGCATCGGACGGCCTTGCGGGCCAAGGAAACCGGTGACGCGGTTGATCGAGTTGATCAGGTGATAGCCCTCGTCCGACATATCCATGTGGACCAGCACGTAACCGGGCATAAAGCGGCGCTCCGTCGTGACCTTCTTGTTGCGGCGGATTTCGATGACTTCCTCGGTGGGCACCAGCACTTCGTCGATCTGGTCGGACAGACCCTGATCAGCCGCCTTCTGACGGATCGCTTCTGCAATCTTCTTCTCGAAGTTCGAGAGAACACTCACCGAATACCAGCGTTTGGCCATCTATCAGCACCTTGTCATCTTCAGCCCGTGACCGGGCGTGCGTTGTTTTCCGAGTCCCGAAAATAAAAGCGGCGTGCAACTCGATTCGCCGCACGCCATTTTCGGATGATTTAGAAGGCTATTACCGTCGCCTCGGCAGGTTTTCAAGAGGCAGCGGGCGGCAAAGGCCCCCTAGCCGCCAAAGTAGCCCAGCACACCGTTCAGACCGGTCCGCAAAAGCAGGTCGACGAGGAAAAAGAAAACAGCCGCCAGCGCTGACATCAGAAACACCATCAGGGTGGTCATCAGGGTTTCGCGGCGTGTCGGCCAGACGACCTTGGACACCTCGGAGCGTACTTCCTGAATGAACTTGACTGGGTTGGCCATTGCCATCTCTTTTCGTCCTTAATCTCAACAAGGGGGCACATACGGAGTCTGTCCGGCGAATTCAAGCCTCTCCGCAATGGCCCTGCGATCACTCTGCATCGTCGGGGCGCAGGAACGTCACACCCGGCATCGCCGCGATCTGCGCCACCTGCTCGGCATAATGCGCGTCGCTCAGGGCGTGCTCTTCGGGAGTAAAGGCATCAAAGGGCGGATAGCCCTCCTCCACGGGCAAAAGCCCGCGCAATTGTCGCGCCAGACCCGGCGCCTCTTCCGAGGCCGCGCGGTGCAGAACCTCGGCCACAGCCGGTGCAGAAAGCCCCGCGTTGATCGGGCGGTCCACGCGCGGCACATGGCGCGCCGGCCCCTCTCCCAGCATCGCAGACAGGATGCGCGGGAACAGGGCGGCATAGTCCTCATAGCGCCAGACCGTCACTTGACCGATCACCTTGGTCGCCCTGATCCTGGCCACCAGATCGGGCCAGTCGACACCGCTGAGCGGATTGCGCCGCAGGTAGACCCCCACAGGCTGGACATGCCCGCCGAGCAGCATCTGGCAATAGGCGGAGTTGCTGAAATTCGTGGGGCGGCGGATCGCCAGAAAGACCTCGACCGGATGACCGATGCCGGCGGCGAGTTTTGCCAGCCTGTCAGGCGCGGGGCGGTAGCGGTGGCGCAGCCCGCGACCCGCAGCACTGTTCAAAGCCCCGATAAAGTTCTCTTCGCTGATCACCAACCGGTGGCCATCGCGCGAGAGGCCGGCAAGGTTTTCCTGCGGCGTCCGCACACTGCCGTCCCGCAAAACCCGCGGATGAAACCCGAAGAGCGCCGGCAGGTTGCGCCCGGGCAGCCGGAAATGCTCGGGGCCGTAAAAGCGCACCCCTTCGGCAGCAAGCGCATCGCTGGCGCGCTTGATCGTCTTTTGCAGATGTGTGATGGCGGTCTTATGGGCACCGACATGAAACGCGATTGTCACGGGTGGGCGTGTCATGGGGCGAATGATCCTCTGGCAATGGCGCCACGCGATCCGGTCTGGCAGGGGCAGCAGGACTTGAACCCGCGACCTACGGTTTTGGAGACCGCCGCTCTACCAACTGAGCTATACCCCTACGACCGGATCACGGGTTAGTCGGGAATCGTGGCGGGATCAAGGGGTAAGCTGCGGCAGACTTCCGCATCCGTGCAAGAAATGCGACAAGAGCCGCGAATTGGACAAAGGCAGGTGGTCCCGTTGCTCAAGGGCTTACGTCGCAGGATCGAAAACTCGGAGCGTCTGGCGGCCTTTCTGGCATGGATCGCTGGCAGCTATCTGGCATTCTGCGACCGCACGACCCGCTGGCAGGTCGCAGGGCAGGATGAGCTTGAGGCGGCCCTGTGCGAGGGACCGGTTCTGCTGGTCATGTGGCACGAGCGCTCGATCATGGGCGCGCTGCATTGGCCGGTCAAAGCGGGCCCGCTCTCCAGCCTCTATGCCAACTCACCCATTGGACGGGTCTCGGGCGCGCTGCAGAAACGTGTCGGCCTGCAAGCGATGCGGATGCATGACGGAGCCTCCAATATCGCCGCTTCGCGGCAGGTCCTGAAGCGGGTGCGCGAGGGCGTCAGCATCGGCATGACAGGCGACGGACCACTCGGACCAGCGTTGGTGCTGAAGGACGCCCCGCTGGAATGGGCACGGGTGACGGGAATGCCCGTCTTTGCCTATGCCTTTGCAACGACAAATGGGCGGCGGCTGGACAGTTGGGACCGGATGCTGGTGCCAAGGCCTTGGGGCCAAGGGGCCAAGGTCTTTGCCCGATTTGGCGGGGAGTTGCCACGCAAGACCGATCCTGCCGGAACCGAGGCGCTCAGGGCGGATCTGGCTGGATTTCTGAGCGAAGTGACAAGGCGCGCCGACGCGCTCTTGGGTGATCAGGCCCGCTAGCGCTTTGCCGTCAGGCGGAAGGCCACCAAAGCGACCGCCCCAAGAAACGACATCACAGCCCCTGTCAGGATCGCATGTCCGGCGTCACCACTGGCTTCGGCCAGTCCGCCGCCGATACGCGGAGCGAACATCATCAGCGCATAGTAGATGGTGAAAAAGACGCCCATACCGAACGCCCGCGCCTTTTCCGACAAAACCTCCGAAGGCAGCGTCATCGTCGGCCCGCCACCAAAGGCGAAAAGCACCCCGAGGACGCAGAGGATCGCGAAAGCTGTCTGTGGTACATAGACAGCGACCGGCATCAAGGCGGCGAAACTCAACAGACTCAGCAGGATCGTTGCGTCCTTGCGCCCCGTCCGGTCCGCAATCACACCACCCAAAGGCAGGGCGAGCGAGAAGATCAACATAAAGAGGCTGACCATCGATCCGGCAGCAGCCAGCGTCCATCCCTGCTGGATCAGGAACGTCGGTCCAAAGCTGAAAACCATCGACAGCGCCGCGTTATAGAGCGCCCAGACAAGGCAGGCCATCGTCAGCGCAAAGACCGGCAAACGCGTTGTTGCGGGGATCGCTGTCGCGCCCTGGGTAGCAGTTGGCGGCGCATGGTAGAACAAGACAAACAGCAGGAACGCCAGTGCCACACCGGTGCAGATCACCCATCCGGCCAAAGCCAGCCCGCCCCAAAGCGCAAGGATCGGCAGGACCGCCAGCGTCAGTGCAATCCCGACCGGCCAGGAGTTGATGAAAATCGCCATAGCGGTCGAGATTTCCTTGCCGGCAAACCAGTCCACGACCATCTTCGTCATCACAACATTCAGGATGACGCCTCCAGCCCCGACAATCAGCCGACCCGCTGTCAGCAGCACCCATGTTTGCGCCAGCAAAATAAGAACGCCACCACCCAGCATCAGCGCCAGACCGCCAGCCACAACTCGTTTGTCACCAAAGCGCGCGGCCACAGCGCCGCCCGGCAGCGCAAAGAAAATTCCGGGAGCAAAGTAGAGACCGATCATGAAACCGATATCGGCCAGCCCGACGCCATAGGTCTCGGAGATCAGCGGCGAAAGGGCTGCGACGGACTGGAACTGCACCGCCATCATCGTTCTGGCAAGGAACAGAACAGCCAGAATAAACCAGCGGTTTTGCGTCATGCGATGACTTGACGGCGGCGCCATCGCAAAAGCAAGCAAAAAGGCCGCCCCGTTTGGAGCGGCCTTTCGTTTGTCTCGGAACGCCGAGGTGAACCCCGACAGACGCCGTTACTCGATGATCTTCGAGACAACACCGGCGCCGACGGTGCGGCCGCCTTCGCGGATCGCAAAGCGCAGACCGTCTTCCATCGCGATTGGTGCGATCAGCTCGACGTTGAACTTCAGGTTGTCG
>CAXQAV010000215.1:0-2264 GCA_964221795.1 Luminiphilus sp.
GCGGGCCTCCATTAACTCGTGGACGATGGCGGCGGCGGTGGTGACGCGGACGGCCATCCCTTTCTGGCAAGCGGCCAGGCCGAGGCCGAGCGCCACATGGGTCTTGCCGGTGCCGCTGGGGCCGAGAGCGATGACGTTTTCGCAGCGGTCGACCCATTCACAGCGCGCCAGCTCCAGGACCTGCATCTTGTTGAGGCTGGGGATTGCGGTGAAGTCGAAGCTGTCCAGGCTCTTGGTCGCCGGGAATTTTGCGGCCTTGATCCGCCGTTCGATCATACGCCGTTCCCGGTCGATGAGTTCCAATTCGATCAGGCGGGCCAGAAACTGGACATGGTCACGACCCTCGGCAGCACAGAGCCGGGCTTGTTTGTCGTATTCCCGCAGGATGGTCGGCAGCTTCAGCTTCTTGAGTTGGTGGTTCAGCAGGATCTGCGGGGCTTCCGTCATGTCGGGGCACCGGTTGTCAGGCACATGTAGCTGGCCGGAGATGTCGTCTGCACCGTAGTCCGTGGCAGGAACGGGTAGACATCCAGATCGAGCCTCGGTGGCCGTCGTTCGATCCTGCACAGTACCAGATGCTTCACGGCATCGAAGCTGATCGCACCCATTTGGAGAGCCGCTTTCACGGCAGCATGAACCTCCTCCATCTCGAAGCTTTCGAGCAGCCGTAGGACCTGAACGTATTCGCGCCGTCCGGCCTTCAGCATGCGTGCCTCCATCAGCCTCTGGAGAGTGCCAAACGCCTTGGGAAGCTCCCATCCGGCCAGCGGTGCTGCCTGCTCGAAGGCGGCAATCTTCCTTTCCAGCAACGGCAGGTAATGGATCGGATCGAAGATCATGTCTTCGCGGTCGTAGCTGCGGGCATGCCGCGCGATGATCTCGCCGCCACAGCCGATGACCACCCGGTCGACATAGGCGCGGATCCAGACATCCCGGTGCCCGAAGGCAACCGGCACGGAATAATCGTTGGTTTTGTAGCGCACCAGTGCGAGCGAGCTGACCCGCCCGGACGCCTGGTCACAGGCTGCAAAAGGTGTGGCTGACAACGGCGCCATCGCCTCCAGATCCTGTTGGAGCCGTTCGCCAATCGTCTCGCTGTGCCCGCGTAGCTTGTCATTCTGGCGTTTCCGGCATTGCTCTTCGAGCCAATCGTTGAAGACATCCCAAGTCGGAAAGTTCGGGATCGGAACCATGAAGTTGCGCCGGGAATAGCCGACCAGCCCTTCGACGGAACCCTTGTCGTTGCCCTTGCCAGGACGCCCGTAGCGGTCCCGGATCACGTAGTGGGACAGCATCTCGCTGAACAGCCGCGCGCGCCTGCGGGTTCCGTCAGGCTCGATCTTCGCCACAAGGCACCGGTCGTTGTCGTACAGGATCGACTGCGGAACGGCCCCGAAGAACCCAAAGGCATGGACGTGGCCATCCATCCAGGCTTCCGCTGTCGCCGCCGGATAGGCCCGGATGTAGCAAGCATCGCTGTGCGGCAGATCCAGGGCAAAGAAATGGGCCTTCTGTTCAACACCGCCGATCACTACCACTGCCTCGCCGAAATCGGCTTGAGCATGGCCTGGCGCGTGCGTCAGAGGAACGAACACTTCGCGATGCCGCCGACCGTGCTCCCTTACATAGTCCTTGATGATGGTATAGCCGCCCTCGAAGCCATGCTCGTCGCGAAGCCGCTCGAAAATCCGCTTGGCCGTATGCCGCTGCTTGCGTGGTCTCTCCCGGTCTTCTGAAAGCCATTGATCGATGATTCCGGTGAACCCATCCAGTTTGGGCCGCCGGATCGGCGCTGAGCGCCGATAGCCAGGCGGAATCGAAAACGCCAAAATCTTCCGAACGCTGTCACGAGATATCCCGAAATGCCGCGCCGCTTCACGCTGGCTCATGCCCTCTGCGCACGCCAGTCGAACCTTGCGATATAAATCCACGGTGAAGATCCTCCCGCCCTCCCTCCGTTAAAAGAAGGGCAAAGGTGGACGACTTTTACGCCGCCCGCAGCAGGATCATCCCGCCGCTACCGTGGTCGACTTTCTCACCGCCGTTCTCATACAACCACACACGTCCGCATCAAGCGCTCAACATGTGCCCGCAGATGGCGCAGCGGCATCGTCCAAGGGGCCGGGAAAACCAGGGCCGACTGGTTGCTGAAATGACCGAGCTGGTCCGGCAAGATGGCAGCTGCCGATATCGGGGGGGAGGGCGCCGTGCTGCTGCGAGATCCAGTCTGGCAGGTCAGTTTCAGTTGGATCGAGCGGCTGTGG
>CAXQAV010000216.1:0-2074 GCA_964221795.1 Luminiphilus sp.
ACGGTGGGTATCTGCATACCGGGGATGTTGGGTATATCCGTCGGAATGGATCATTGCAGATTACTGACCGCCTCAAGGACGTGATCAAGACCGGCGGTGAATGGATTTCCTCGCTGGCACTGGAAAACATAGCATCGTCTTGCAGCGGCGTTGAGGATGTCGCCGCGATCGGGCTGCCACACGCGAAGTGGGGCGAAAGGCCAGTGTTGGTCGCTCAAGCCGCGAGTGATGCCGACCCGGATCTTTTACGCTTGAGCATCATGGAAGAAATCCAGTCGCGGGTTGACGCAGGCGAGATCTCAAAATGGGCAGTTCCAGACGAATTAATCTTTGTCGACCGCCTACCTAAAACCAGCGTCGGCAAGCTCGACAAGAAACTCGTGCGGAACGATATTTCAGCGCGCGCGGATGTAAAATCATGACAGACAAGCAACGCCGTATTCAGGCGCTTATCGAGTCCATTGTCACCTATCTGCAGGCTCACAAAGCTGCCACGCGCGGCGTTGATCTGACGTTGGACAAGCTGGCAGCCATGGACATGTCTGACGAGAGGCTCATTGACTTACCTCCCCAAGGAACCCGGCACGATGAGGTTCTGAAGAACGCCATCGCCGGGATTGTCGCCCCCGAATTGCAGGATATCGCAGGATGTCTGAAAGCGGCGAAGGATGATCTGATCTGGTGCGAAGACAACGCTCAATTCTATCCCCCCGGTGCCGATTTGGGAGAGGGATACACAAAGTGTAACTTACATACTCTGCTGATTGGGCCAGACGCATGTGGACATCACCATCCCGACTTCAACCTTGGCATTTTTATGCTGGGCCCAAGGACGCTGTATCGCGACCACAACCATGACGCGCCAGAGCTTTACCTGAATCTATCTGAGAAATCCGGTTGGCGGTTTGGCACCCGTGACTGGCAGGATTATCCGGCTGGATCACTTATCTGGAACGCGGCGGGCGATCCCCACGCCACCCGGGTCTATAACCAGCCGTTCATCTCCGTCTTTGTATGGCTTGAGAACGTGAATTCACCCTGCAATGTAATCCATTTCGACGACTGGGAAGAGGTCGAACAAGATCTGGCCAATCAGCCTAATTGAGGTTTCCGAACATGATTTCCATTGAACACACTGAGGGCGTCGCTTTCATTGAGCTGAATGCCCCACCGGTGAACGCACTTGGCCTGAAGATGCGGCAGGCGCTTTCCTCGGCCATCCACGAGTTGGACGCCGATGAACAGGTCCAAGCTATCGTTCTATGCTCGGCTCTGCCGCTCTTCTGCGGCGGCGCTGACATCGTCGAGTTCCGTACCGGGGCAGTTTGGGACAAGCCGGACCTACCAGACCTGTGTGTCACGATTGAAACCAGCAAAAAACCCATTATCGCCGCGATAGCAGGTCCCGCTATGGGTGGTGCGCTGGAGATCGCGCTTGCCTGTGATTACCGTGTCGCCACGCCGGATGCCGTGATGGGCCTACCTGAGATCAAACTGGGGCTGCTGCCTGGTGCCGGTGGCACCCAACGACTACCCCGGATTGCCGGTCTGGAAGCGGCAACGCA
Source organism: Luminiphilus sp. (assembly GCA_964221795.1). GTDB lineage: Bacteria > Pseudomonadota > Alphaproteobacteria > Rhodobacterales > Rhodobacteraceae > Yoonia. The sequence continues at coordinate 1,566 of CAXQAV010000216.1, forward strand.
AATGATCCTCTCGGGTGATCCCGTGAAAGGCGAATATGCCCTGTCTTGTGGGCTGGTCGACGCACTATTTGAGAACGACCAGGATTTTCGCGCGCATGTTTTGGGTTTCTCCACCCGTGTCAGCCATGAGGGCGATCCGAAACGCAGTTGCGCGGATATGACCGTCACACACCCTGATCCGAAGGGATATCTGACGGGTTTCCGAGACCAGATAGCGCACAGGTCCAAAAATCTTGTTGCCCCTGAACGATGCTTGGTGTCCATCGAGGCCGCGTGCGAATTGCCGCTGTCCGAGGGGTTGGCACAAGAGAAGGCAGGTTTCGCTGAACTGCTCGACACACCTCAATCGCGCGCGGGCCGACACCTGTTCTTTGCGGAGCGTGAATGCAACAAGGTTCCGGGCGTTACCCGTGCGGACCGACCACGTGACATTGCATCGGTCGCCGTGATCGGCGCGGGAACAATGGGGAGCGGCATTGCCATCGCCTTTCTGCAGGCGGGGTATCCAG
>CAXQAV010000217.1:0-14932 GCA_964221795.1 Luminiphilus sp.
CCTATGACGAGATCGCCAGCATCTATGCGCGCACCGGGTCTTCCAGCGAGAGCGGCGACGTCATCGGTTCGTTGCACCTGGAACTGACGGAATGGGATACCCGTCGCCCCGTTGTCGAAATCGCCGAAGACATTCGCGCCGATATGGCACTGATCCCCGGGATCGATGTACAAGTGCAGACGTCTTCCGGCGGACCGGGTGGTGGCAAGCCGATCAACCTGGACGTCCTTGGCAACAACCAAGTCGAACAGGAAGCCGCTGTGCAGGCGATCCTTGACGAGATGGAGCGGATCGGCGGGTTTATCGACGTGGTCGACAGCCGCCCGAACCCGGGCGTGGAATGGCAGATCAGTGTGGATCGGTCCGAAGCAGCCCGCAGTGGTGCCAACGTCGCCCTTCTGGGGCAGGCGGTGCAGCTTCTGACAAACGGGATCACCGTAGCCGACTATCGCCCTGATGACGGCGATGGCGAGGTGGATATCGTCGTGCGCTTCCCCGCAGGCGACCGGACTCTGGCCGAGTTGGAAAGCCTGCGTGTGCCGACCAATGCGGGGCTTGTGCCGATCTCGAACTTCGTGTCCTTCAACCCCGCACCACGCAGCGGCGTCATCACGCGGATTGACCAAGAGCGGGCAATCACCATTTCGGCAGATGTCGCGCCGGGCCTTCTGCCCAACGACCAGACAATCGCGCTGCAAGATGGGATCGCGAACCTTGATCTACCTGCTTCGGTCGAAGTCGCCTTTGGTGGCGAGGCCGAGGATCAGGCAGATGCGATGATCTTCCTTGTGGGGGCGTTCGCCTCTGCCATCGGGCTGATGTTCCTGATCCTGCTGACACAGTTCAACAGCTTCTGGCAGGCCGCGATCGTGATGTCGGCGATCATCTTTTCCATCGCGGGTGTTCTGCTAGGGCTGATGATCACGGGCCGCCCCTTTGGCGTCGTCATGGGCGGCATCGGTGTGATCGCGCTGGCAGGGATCGTGGTGAACAACAACATCATCCTGATCGACACCTTCAACGAGTTCAAAGCCAAGGGCGTTTCCTCGCTTGAGGCGGCGCTGCGGACAGGCGCGCTGCGCTTCCGTCCGGTGGTGCTGACCTCGGTGACAACTGCTCTGGGCCTGATGCCGATGGTGATCGGGCTGAACATCGACTTCTTTGACCGGACGATTGTCTATGGCGCACCGTCGACGCAGTGGTGGACCGAATTGTCGAGCGCCATTGCCGGCGGTCTGATCTTTGCGACGGTGCTGACCCTGCTCGTCACACCTGCAATGCTGATGTTGGGCGAGCGCCGCGCAAAGCGGTTCCAGACATCACCTAATCTAGTGCCAGCAGACTAAGAAAACGCGCCCCTCGGACCGAGGGGCGCGTCGTTTGTTCGCTTCAGATTGGATTACTTCAGATCGAAGCGATCCAGTTCCATTACCTTTACCCAAGCCGAGACAAAATCGCAGACGAATTTGCCCTGCGCGTCGTCCTGTGCGTAGACCTCGGACAGTGCCCGCAGTTGCGAGTTCGAGCCGAAGGCCAGATCGACACGGGTGCCGGTCCAGCGGACTTCGCCTATCTTGCGATCATGCGCTTGGAAGAGGTTGGCGTCGTCTGTTGCCTTCCACTCGACGCTCATGTCGACCAGTCCGGTGAAGAAGTCGTTGGTGAGCTTCTCGCCAGCGGTGCCGAAAACTCCGTTTGTGCTGCCGCCTGTGTTGGCGCCCAAGCCGCGGAGGCCACCGACGAGCACTGTCATTTCCGGTGCGGAAAGCGTCAGCAACTGCGCGCGGTCAACCAGCATCGCTTCGGCAGGCACGGTGTAGTCCGCTTTCATGAAGTTGCGGAAACCGTCTGCTTCGGGCTCCAGCGGTTCAACGCTGGCAGCGTCTGTTTGCTCTTCAGATGCGTCCATACGGCCCGGTGTGAAGGGCACTTCCATGTCGAAGCCTGCGTTCTTTGCAGCCTGTTCGACAGCAGCGGAACCGGCCAGAACGATCAGGTCAGCCAGCGATACCTTCTTGTTGCCTGACTGGGCGGCGTTGAAGTCCGACTGGATGCCTTCGAGCGTTGCAAGAACCTTGGCCAGTTTCTGGGGCTCGTTTACGGCCCAGTCCTTCTGCGGAGCAAGACGGATACGTGCGCCGTTGGCACCACCGCGCTTGTCCGAACCACGGAAGGTCGAGGCCGAGGCCCATGCCACCGACACCAGTTCCGAAATCGACAGACCGGAGGCCAGAACCTTGGCTTTCAGGTCGGCGATATCGGCGGGGTCGATCAATTCGTGATCAACAGCCGGGATCGGGTCCTGCCAGATCAGGTCTTCGGCAGGCACTTCGTTGCCGAGATACAGAACCTTTGGCCCCATGTCGCGGTGGGTCAGCTTGAACCAAGCGCGGGCATAGGAATCTGCGAACTCTTCGGGGTTCTCGTGATAGCGGCGCGAGATCTTTTCGTAGATGGGGTCCATCTTCATCGCCATGTCGGCGGTCGACATGATGATCGGCACCTTCTTGGACGGATCTTCCGGATCAGGCGCCATGTCGGCTTCCTCAAGGTTGATCGGTGTCCACTGGTTCGCACCGGCGGGGCTCTTGGTCAGCTGCCAGTCATATTTGAACAGCACGTCAAAGTAGCCCATGTCCCATTGGGTCGGGTTTGGTGTCCAAGCACCTTCCAGACCGGAGGTGATCGCGTCGCGACCCTTGCCGGACTTGTAGGTCGACATCCAGCCGAAGCCCATGTTCTCGATCGGGGCGCCTTCTGGCTCGGGGCCTACGTGGTCGGCAGGGCCGGCACCGTGGGTCTTGCCGAAGGTGTGGCCACCCGCGACCAGAGCGACGGTTTCCTCGTCGTTCATCGCCATCCGGCCAAAGGTCTCGCGGATATCGCGGGCCGAGGCCAGCGGATCAGGATTGCAGTTCGGACCCTCGGGGTTCACGTAGATCAGACCCATCTGCACGGCGGCCAGCGGGTTTTCCAACTCGCGGTCACCGGTGTAGCGGGCATCGCCCAGCCATGTGTCCTCGGTGCCCCAGTAGACGTCCTCTTCTGGTTCCCATGTGTCGACACGGCCGCCGGCAAAGCCGAACATCTTGAGGCCCATCGATTCCATTGCGACGTTGCCGCACAGCACAAACAGGTCAGCCCATGAAATCTGGTTGCCGTACTTCTGCTTGATCGGCCAGAGCAGGCGGCGCGCCTTGTCAAGGTTGCCGTTGTCAGGCCAGCTGTTCAGCGGTGCGAAACGCTGCTGGCCGCTGCCTGCACCACCGCGACCGTCTGCGGTGCGGTATGTCCCGGCCGAGTGCCATGCAAGACGGATGAACAGACCGCCGTAATGGCCATAGTCGGCAGGCCACCAGTCCTGGCTGTCGGTCATCAGCGCGTGCAGGTCTTTTTTTAGCGCCTGCAGGTCGAGCTTTTTGAATTCGTCGGCGTAGTTGAAATCCGGCCCCATCGGGTTTGATGCAGGGGTGTGCTGGTGCAGGATTTTCAGGTTCAGCTGGTTGGGCCACCAGTCCTTGTTGCCGCGCACGCTATGTGTCGCCTGCAGCGTATTCCCGTGCATTACGGGGCATTTACCGGCGTCAGATCCGTCCATGTCTCTCTCCCAATTTAGTTACTGTGAATCACTAATGACAAAATGGCGCACTGCGCCAATTTGGAAAGGTTCTAACATTCGTTTTCGATTGGATTAAGTTGCATTTTTTCATTGCTGCCATAAATTCAAGTTATGAATAATCTGACACTCAAGCAGTTACGCTATTTCGAAGCCCTCAGCCGCTTTGGCCATTTCGGCCATGCCGCCGATGCCTGTGCGATCTCCCAGCCTGCATTGTCTGTGCAGATCAAGGAGTTGGAGCAGTCGCTGGGCCTGCCGCTTTTCGAGCGCGGTCCACGGTCGGTGCGTCTGACGGCCTTTGGCGAGACATGGCTGGAGCGGGTACGGGACATTCTGCGCGCCGTGGATGAATTGGGGGAAATGGCGCGCGCGGCGCAGGAGGGATTGTCAGGCCGCCTGCGGCTCGGCGTGATTCCCACCATCGCGCCTTATCTTTTGCCTGCACTCATCAGTGCCCTGCGCGAAGCGCATCCGACGCTTGAGCTTGATGTCCGTGAGACCATGACCGAGCGTCTGATCGCGGAAATTTCGGACGGCAGGATTGATACCGCCATCGTCGCCCTGCCGGTCGATGTGCCCAGCATGACAGAATTGCCGCTCTTTACGGAAAGCCTGATGTTGGTGCGCGCCGAGGGTGATGCCACGCGACCTGTTCCTTCGCCCGATGACCTGAGCGAGATGCGGCTTCTGATGTTGGAGCAGGGGCATTGCTTTCGCGATCAGGCGCTCGCCTTCTGCAACCTGCAAACTACCGCGCGCCGTGACGGGCTGGATGGCAGCTCGCTGTCGACGCTGGTACAGATGGTTGGCGCGGGCATCGGGGTCACGTTGATCCCCGAAATGGCCGTCGCGGTCGAGACACGGTCCGCGCCTGTTTCCGTCGGACGGTTCCCCGCGCCCGAGCCACAGCGCACCGTGGGTCTGATCTGGCGTAAGACCAATCCGCTTGGCGAGCAGTTTATTGCACTTGGCGCGCAGATCAAATCGGTCGCTGAAGACCTGCCACGTCCCGACTAGACGTGATGGGCGAGCAGCGGGGCGAGTAGTGGGTTGGGGAACTTCCGCGCGATGGTCACCGCATGAAAGCCCTCTCGCAGGCCCACGTCGTGCCTGGCTTCAACCAGCATCCCTTCGCTCAACTCGTTCTGCACGGCGATGGGTGGCAGAACGGCCAGCCCGACACCTTCGCGGGTCAGAAGACGCATCATGGCGATATCGTCGACCTCGGCCGCGAGCGTCGGGATGATGTCGAGGCGGCTGCACAGGCGGTCAAAGCCGCCTCTGATCGGGCTGTCTTCGGTGGGCACAACGATCGGCGTTTCCGCGATCAGGCGTTCAAGTGAGGCATCCTCCGGTACCAGATGAGGGCGACCGATCAGGCTGACCGGCTGGTCCGAAATCGCCTGCGTGGTGAAGGTGGACAGCGCATCATGCGAGGTCACTACATTTGTCAGCACCACATCGAGGCTGAGCGTTTCCAGACCGCGCAGCAGGTCGGGCAAGGCACCCGACCGCAAGACCAGTTCAATCTCGTTATTCCCAAGCAAGGGCCGCAGAAACTCCAACTGGAAGTTCCGCGATAGCGTGGCGAGCGCGCCAACGCGCAGAACCTGCCTGACGCGCCCCTGTTGCCGCAATGTGCCGAGCAGGTCCTTGCCCGCCTCAAAGATGGTGTCGGCATAATCAAGCGTGATCCGTCCTGCCTCGGTCAGCACAAGTTGCCGCCCGCGCCGCTCGAACAGCGCGTGGCCCAGACGGTCCTCCAGTTTCTTGATCTGCACCGAGAGGGCCGACTGCGACAGGTTCATACGCTGCGCTGTGCGGGTTAGGTTCCCGTCGTGGGCCACAGCCCAGAAATAGCGCAGGTGATTATAGTTCATATCCGGCATAACGTTTTAAATAATAGAACGTTACGTAGAAAACAATGTATTTTTTATCATTAAGTCCCTGCGCTATCTCGTCGCGAAAGCAAATCCGCGCAGGAGACGACCCATGCTACTGAACGCACTTCCCCTACTTGCCCCTTTGGTCCTGGTCGCCGCAGCCTTTGCGCCACGCCTGATATCAGGCATTGGTGCCCGCAAGGGTGCGCGTCTTGCGGAGAATGCATCGCTTGCGGCGGTCGCAGTGGCGCTATTGTCTGCGCTGGTCCTTGCGACGCAAGGGAGCGGGGACAGCCCGTTATTCGGTTTCGCTGAGATCGGGTTCTCCGCGCGCCTCGACATTGTCAGCGTCGTGATGCTGCTGCTGGTCTCTTTCATTGGATGGGTCGTGGTGCGCTACGCGCGGACCTATCTGGACGGCGAGGAACGGCACCCTGAATTCACCTTCTGGCTGCTGATCACGCTGGCGACAGTGCTGACGCTCGTGCAGTCGGGCAACGTGGTTCAGTTTGTGGCCGCTTGGGTTGCAACCAGCATGTTCCTGCACAAGCTGCTGGTCTTCTACCCCGAGCGGATGGCCGCACAGCGCGCTGCCCGCAAGAAATACGTGATGGCGCGGGTCGGGGATATCTCGCTGGTTGCAGCCGCTGCGCTGCTGACGGTCAACTACGGCACGACCCAGATTTCCGGTATCCTGTCTCAAGCAGCCGAAGGTATTGGCGGTGCCATGGCGCTTGGCGCGACGGCCCTGATCGCGCTTGCCGCCATCCTGAAATCCGCGCAGTTCCCGACCCATGGCTGGCTGACCGAGGTGATGGAAGCTCCGACGCCTGTGTCCGCCCTGCTGCACGCAGGTGTGGTCAACGCTGGCGGCTTTACCCTGATCCGCTTTGCCGATCTGATGCTGCTTTCGCCGCTGACGCTGGCGGTGCTGGTGATGATTGGCGGTTTCACAGCGCTCTTCGGTGGTCTGGTCATGCTGACCCAGCCAACCGTGAAAGCCTCGCTGGCATGGTCCACCATCGCGCAGATGGGCTTTATGATCCTGCAGTGTGGTCTGGCGCTCTTCCCGCTGGCACTGCTGCACATCGTGGCGCACTCGCTTTACAAGGCACATGCCTTTCTGTCGGCCGGCGGCGCGGTCGAGCGGATTGTCGCAATCCGCAAGCCGGGTCCGGTCGCCGTACCGAACCTTGGCGCTGTCTTCCGCGCCTTTGTGGTCGCCTTGGGCATCTACGGGATTGTCTACGCGATCCTCGGCGTGGGTTTCGACTTTGGTGGCAAGTCCGCACAGGCGGTTGCCCTCGGCGCGATCCTGATCTTCGGTGTGGCCTACCTGCTGGCACAGGGCTTTGCGGATGAGGCACCGAAGGCGCTGACCCAGCGCACAGCAACCTACGCCGCCGGTGTGACGCTGAGCTACCTGCTGCTGCAGCGCGCGTCGGAGTGGCTGACGGCGGGCACCCTGCCGGCGACGCCTGTCGCTGGTCCGCTGGAGTGGTCGCTGATTATCCTTGCGCTGATCAGTTTTGGCTTCGTCGCGGTTGCACAAGCCACGCTGCCGCTCTGGGCCTACCATCCGGCAGCACAGGGCCTGCGGGTCCACCTGTCGAACGGCCTCTACATCAACGCTATCTCGGACCGCATTCTTGGCGGCTGGGCCCATGAAAACACATCTGACAAAGGAGCGGCAAAATGATCGCGGATACATTCTCTGGATATTCCGGCGCACAGCTTGAACTGATTGCCAAGGCGGAAACCGCCGGTCGCGCGATCCCGCCGCTCTGGCCGCTGTCGTCTTCGGTCGCGGTAAACCCCTTCCTCGGCCAGACCGACAAGAGCCTGCCACAAGTCGCAGCACTCCTGTCACGGGTCGGCGGGACCGCCGTGACCATGCCGCGCAGCTGGTATGCGGGCAAGATTGCGGACGGAACGATCACTGACGCCGACCTTGCCGCAGCGCTGGCACAATACCCCAAAGCTGGCGCAAGCGTCGATGCGCTGCGCTCGGCTACGGACAAGTCCGCTCCGGTTGCGCCTGCATTGCCGACCGTCGCAGAGCTGGCTGCCGATGTGTCCGGCATCGACTGGCAGGGCATTATTACCGAACGGTTCGGCGCATGGGCTGCGGGCTATTTCGATGCAGGTCAGGCTCTTTGGCAGAATGCCCCCGGACGGGGCGCCTATGAGGCTTGGCGGGACTTTGCGATGCGGGACCTCTCACCAGAGATCGCAGGTCTGAACGGATTTGGCGCACTGGTCGCCAAAACACCGCTTCAGGCGCGTCTGGCACTGGTCACGGCGATCGAGCAACTGGGTGTCGCCGAAGATGCCGCCGAAACCTATTGCCACCAGTTGCTGCTGAAGCTGGGCGGCTGGTCGCAGGTCGGGCGGTACCGCTTGTGGCAGGCAGAACTTGCCGGATCGACCGACACAACGACGATGGACCTGCTTACGATCCGGATGATCTGGGAACAGGCGCTCTATGCGCAATACGGTGACAAGATCGCGGCGAAATGGTCCGCCGTTCTCGAAACGCACGCCGCACCCGTCGCGCCAGAGACCGCGTAGATCGTCAACGTGGCCCTGCAAACCGCCGCCGAATTTGCGGGCCAGCGCAAGCTGGCCGAGACTCTGGCTGCCCAGAGTGCCGCCCCTGCAGAAGGCAGGCCAGCCCTGCAGGCCGCTTTCTGTATCGATGTCCGGTCCGAGGTCTTTCGCCGGGCGCTGGAATCAGTCGATCCCAAAATCCAGACCATGGGCTTTGCGGGCTTCTTCGGGCTGACGGCGGCCCACAAGGGCTTTGCCTCGGATGTCGTGGAAAAGCGCCTGCCGGTGCTGCTGAACCATGGCGTCACCAGCCACGCCACTTCGATCAGTGATACGGAAGCCGACCAGACCGCACGTTTCAGCGCCCGCGCTGGCCGCGCATGGGGCCGGTTCAAGCTTGCCGCTGTCTCGTCCTTTGCCTTTGTCGAGGCGACAGGCCCTGTCTACTTTGGCAAGCTGCTGAAAGACGCGCTGGGCAAGGACCATGCGCATGGTCCCGATAGCCACAAGCCGATCCTTGATCCGTCCTTTGATCTGGGCGCGCGCATCGGTGCCGCAACAGCGATCCTCAAGGCGATGTCACTGACCAAGGATTTCGCGCCGCTGGTGCTGCTCTTTGGTCATGGCGCGAATGTGGTCAACAACCCGCACGCCAGCGCGCTGCACTGTGGTGCCTGTGGCGGTCATGCGGGTGACGTGAACGCGCGGCTCCTGGCGGATATCCTGAACGACGCCCGCGTCCGCGAAGGGGTTGCCGCCAACGGGATCACGATCCCCGAGGATACTCTCTTTATCGGTGGTCTGCATGACACGACCACTGACGCGGTTACGATCTTCGAGGATGACTTTGCAGGTCTTGGCCACGCTGCCCATCTCAAGACAGCAAGGGACTGGCTGGCGGCTGCGGGCAAACTCGCGCGGACCGAGCGGGCACTGCGCCTGCCGCGGGCCGCGAATGGTGAGGACGTCAAGGCACGCAGCACGGACTGGGCCGAAACGCGGCCTGAATGGGCGCTGGCCGGCTGTCAGGCCTTCATCGCGGCACCACGGTCGCGGACCAAGGGCAAAGGGCTCGCGGGCCGCGCCTTCCTGCATGACTATGACTGGCAAGCGGACGAGGGCTTTGGCGTGCTGGAACTGATCCTGACGGCTCCCGTGGTCGTGGCGAGCTGGATCAGCCTGCAATACTACGGGTCTGTCGTAGCCGCCGAGACCTTTGGCGGCGGTAACAAGCTTCTTCACAACGTCACCGGCGGGATCGGTGTGGTCGAAGGCAACGGCGGCGTCCTGCGCGGTGGCCTGCCGTGGCAGTCGGTCCATGATGGCAAGACCTACAGCCACGATCCGCTGCGCCTGTCTGTCTGCGTCGAGGCCCCAGCCGAGGCGATCACCGACATTCTGCGCAAGCATGACGGAGTGCGGGATCTCTTCGACAACGGCTGGCTGCATCTTTTCACGCTGGACGCGCAGGGACAGATGGCAAAACGCTATGCGGGTGATCTGAAGTGGGTCGATTTCGATCAGCCCGCGCAGGCAGAGGACGGCGTGATCGCCGCCTGATTTAGGAAGCGGCGCCTGCGGGCGCCGTTTTCGATTCTGGTGACCGCGACCATGTTTGCGTCGCTGGGCGGTAAGGGCTACATCTCTGACCTGAATGAATGCGAGGGCAGAATGGCCAAGACACCAATGGGCATGCAGATGGGCGCAGCGGCCACCCCACCGGGTCCGCTGATGAACGAATTGATGGCGTTCTATAAAGCGGGTCGGTTTGCAGACGTCATGGCCAAGGGTAAGCCACTGCTGCGGCAGTATCCGAAATCATTTGGTTTGTGGAATCTGATCGGGGCGGCCAGCGCCCAGTCAGGGCAGTTGCAGGCCGCGGCAGAAGCCTTCGAGAAGGCCGCGCAACTCAACAAGACCTCGCCTGATCCATTCAACAATCTGGGAAACGTCTACAAGGAACTGGGCCAGACACGCGAGGCCGAGCGGGCCTATAAGAAGGCGCTCGCCATCAATCCGGCCTATCCGAATGCCTACAACAACCTTGCCGTGATCCGGACTGCCGAAGGGGATCTGGATGAGGCAGAGAAGCTGCTGACGAAGGCACTGCACCACGCGCCGAAATACGCCGAGGCGCATTGCAATCTCGGCAATGTTCACCGCGCCCGCAATGCGCCGGACCTCGCGATTGCGGCCTACAAGCGCGCGCTTGCGCTCAATCCGTCCTATGCCGAGGCGCTGGGCAATCTGGGTGTCGTCTTTCATGAAACAGGCGACCTTGAACAGGCGATAGGGGCGTTGATGCAGGCGCTGCGTGCGCGGCCCAATGTGCCCGATGTACTGCGCAACCTTGGCGCCGTGATGCGTGAAAAGGGCGATCTGGAGCAGGCGATTGCAGCAACGAAGCGAGCGCTTGAGCTCAAGCCGGATGATCCCAAAGCGCTCGGCAATCTGGGACTGATGCTGTTCGAAAAGGGTGATCTGGACGGGGCGGGCGCCGCCTATGACCGCGCGCTGAAGATCGGGCCCGAGGATATCGACAACCTCAACGGCTTCGGGGTCGTTTGCAAGGCCGCAGGCCGATCAGATGCAGCCATTTCTGGTTTCCGCCGCGCGGCAGAGATCGACCCGCAGTTCCTTCCTGCCCAGATCAACCTCGGCAGTGCGCTGCGCAGTCAGGGCCGACCGGAAGAGGCACTGACCGTCTTTGATGGCGTTCTCGCAAAGGACCCGCAGAATGCAGAATGTCTGACGAACAAGGGCAATGCCCTGACCGAGCTTGGCCGGATGGACGAAGCTGCCGCGCAATATGTTGCTGCCCTGGATGCCGAACCTGCACAGTTTCTGCCCGCCCGAAACCTCGCGATCCGACCAGTCGGCACCCTCACGCCTGACATCGTGGCGCGCCTTGCGGCTTATCAGACAGTCTATGGTGGCGACATCGCGCCAGACAGCGCGCAGCTCTTCTTTGACGCCTATCTCAAGGCCCATCAGGGTGATGTCGATGGCGCATTTGCTGGGCTATGCGCGGCCAACGCCACCAAGCTCGCTGAATTGCGCGCGGAGGGTGAGGTCGACCTGACGCCGCTCAAGGAAGTGCGCGAACGACTTGTGCGGTTGGAAAGCGATCCGTCAGCCCCAGCGCAGGGCGGCATCATCCCGGTCTTCGTGCTTGGGCCGACGCGGTCGGGCAAATCGCTGCTTGAGAGTCAGCTTTGCCATAGCCCCTTGGTCAAACCGCTTTACGAAGGTCGCAGGGACCCGTTCGCATCGCGAAGCGAGGTGAGCTTTGACACGCTCTTCTATCACAAGGAGGCCGATCTTCTGGATGCGGGGTATCGGGTCGTCGTGTCGACGAACCCGCATTCCATCTCGCGGCTAGCCGAAATCGCGCAGGCCATGCCGCAGGCCATTTTCATATTCGTCCGGCGTGACCCAGAGGATGTCGGCCCCGAGATGTTCGCGACCGAGTATCTGACCGGAAATGAATACTCCTACGATCCGGCCGCCGTTGTGACCTATCTGCGGGACTACAAAGCGATTGCGGAGGCCGTGCGCACAAAGCTTCCCCAGCGGGTGCTCGGCTTTGACTACGAGACGATTCTCAATAATCCAGCAGAGGTGGTCGGAGCTATCGGACAAAGCCTCGGGCAGGACCTGTCAACAGCAGAGGGCAGCATGACAGGCAGTGCGCCACGGCAGACAATCTACAGGCAGCAGTTCGCAGAATATCTTGTGCGGAACGGCGCGTAGAGAGGCGCCAAAATATCAGCATCTGAAAGGGGATTTGGTGGAGCCTAGGGGAGTCGAACCCCTGACCTCTTGCATGCCATGCAAGCGCTCTCCCAACTGAGCTAAGGCCCCAAACGTGCAGCATCACTACTGCGCGCTGTCTATGCAGCGAACCGGGCGAGATCAAGAGTAAAATCGCGCCCGGAACATCAAATTAATCGTCGGTCCCGTCGGAAGCGACATCGGCCAGATCGTCGAACGAGACTGTGTCGTCGTCATCATCATCTTCCAGCACATCATCGCCCAGATCGACGTCATCATCATCGTCATCATCGAGCACCAGATCGTCATCATCCTCCATCTCTTTGAGCTTGGCGGTCTGTGCGTCTTCTGCATCCGCGACCATCGTGCGGGTCTTGGATGTGTCGATTGTGACCTCTTTCCCTGTGTAGGGGCTGATGATCGGGGTGGCGTTCAGGTCGTAAAAGCGCTTGCCGGTCTCGGGGCAAAGGCGCTTGGTGCCCCACTCTTCCTTTGGCATAGGCTATCCCTTCAAAAATTTCGGTCTTCCCTTGCGGGTGATCGGTGCCAACTGCCATAAGCAGAAACGCGTGTCAAAGCCTTTGGCACCCTCTTGTGTGAGAAGATGGATATGGGCCGTCATACACTTGCTGGCAACCCCCCGATTGCAGTGGTTTTGCGCCGTTCTGCCCGCGCGAGGCGCCTGTCTCTGCGGGTATCGCGCCTTGACGGGCGGGTCAGCCTGACCCTGCCGGAATGGACGCCGGAGCGCGAGGGAATCGCCTTTCTCGAGAGCAAAGAGGACTGGTTGCGCACCCAGCTTGGCCAGATCGCCACTGCGGCGCCTGTCCGTGCGGGTGCGAGCGTCATGTTTGCGGGCGAGGAACGGTCCATCGTCGGCACAGCGCGGCACGGCGTCCGCCTGAGAGAGAATGTGTTGGAGATCAGCGGAGACCGCCCTGTCGGTGCCCAGCTGCGCGCCTTCCTGCGGACGGAAGCGCGCAATGCGCTGGTGGCGGCGTCTGACCGCTATGCCGCGCAGATCGGTCGCAGATACAGCCGGATCACCTTGCGGGATACACGGTCACGCTGGGGGTCTTGCACGGCTGACGGGGCGCTGATGTATTCTTGGCGTCTGATCATGGCACCGCCCGATGTGCTCGACTATGTTGCCGCACATGAGGTCGCGCATCTTGCCGAGATGAACCATAGCGATGCCTTCTGGCGGGTCGTCGAAAAAATCTGTCCTACCTATCAGAAGCACCGACGCTGGCTGCGGCAGAACGGCGATCTTTTGCATCGCTTCTCCTTTGATGATTGACCGAACGGGCGTTTGTGATCACAACTGACATCCATGATCCCGCCGCGTATCCAGGATAGCAACGCCGCCGCACATGAGCGTGTCTACCGCGCCCTGCGGACCCGCATCATGCATGGCGAAATTGCCCCGGGGGCGGCACTCACCCTGCGGGGGATCGGCAAGACCTATGACGTCTCTATGACCCCTGCGCGCGAGGCAGTGCGCCGTCTGGTGGCGGAAGGGGCGCTGTTTCTGTCGTCCTCCGGTCGGGTGTCGACGCCGGAACTGTCGAATGAGAGGATCGAGGAACTGGCGACGCTCCGTGCGCTGCTTGAACCCGAGCTGGCATCACGCGCCCTTCCGCGGGCGCACTTCGCCCTGATCGACCGGCTTGAAGCGATCAATCAAAGCGTGAGTCAGGCGATCGCGCGGCAGGATGCGACCGCCTATATCCGCATGAACCTCGAGTTTCATCGCACGCTCTATCTGCGCGCCCAGGCACCGGCGATGCTGGCGATGACCGAAACCGTCTGGCTGCAACTGGGGCCGACGATGTGTGCGCTCTATGGGCGGTTGCGCCGGACCGATCCACCCTATCATCACAAGCTGATCCTGGCTGCGCTCAAGGCAGGGGACGAGCCCGGCCTGCGCCTTGCGGTGCGGACAGATGCGACGCAGGGCCTGCGGATGCTGAAGGGCTAGCGCGGCGGGTAGAGGTCCAAGTCGCCCAAGGCGTCGTTCATCACGCGGCGGAAGTCTTCGCCGGGCATGCCGATCCCATAGGCAAGACCCGTCAGGAACTCGTACTCGGCGGGATAGAGCCGACCGCTGGCGAGGGTCACATAGAAGACCGCGCGCATCAGAATGTCCTTTTCGCTGTCCCGTAGTCCGCGACCGAAATTGATGTAGTCGGCTTCGGTCAACTTGTCCTTTGCCTTATCTGCTGTCTTGACGATCTCCGAGGTGCGGATTGACCGGCGGGTCAGCCGCTGCGCTGTGCGCCGGATCAGCGCGATTTCACGGCTGTCGATGATACCGTCACGCCGTCCCGCATGACACATGGCATTAATGATCTGCTGTGTGGTCTTGCGGCGCAGGGGGCCACGCAGATCATAGCCCAAGAGCGCCTTGACCCTCCTGATGATGACGGCCACCAGCCCCATGATGATGGCAATCCAGACCCCGTAGTTTGTCAGGTTGCGCCGCACATCGTTCTTGGCAATGACGGGGATCGCCTGATCAATCGTTCCGGCAGTCTGAGCGCTGCGGATGTCATCCGGGGTCAGCCTTTGGGCAAGCTCGCCAGTGCAGGCGTCTGTCGCCAGCGCATAGCCGGTGATGTTGCTGAAGACCGTGAAGCCCAACAGACGCACGTCATCCGTCGTATGGCAGAGGGCAAGTGGTGCCTGACCGGGCGTGGCGACAGTGGTCTCTGCCACGAATTCAAGGTCTTCGAAATATCCGGTGTTCTCGCTCATAGCAAAAGCGGGCGCCCCGAAAAGACAACTCATCAGAAAGACAAAAGAGAAACGCGTCATGGTCAGGTTCAGATCCGGTTTGTCTCGCGACGGATGCAAAAACGAAAACAAGGGGCAGCGAAACCGCATGCGGGAGTGTTCACGCTAAGTTTACATGGACAATAGCGTTTGACCAGACGTTCCGGTGAATTCGCGGCGCGCAACCGTCGGATTGCCGCGCGCCGCGTGGTTCTTAGGCGTGGATCGCACCGTCGCCGCAGGCGAGGGCGGCTTCGCGCACCGCTTCCGAATATGTCGGGTGCGCGTGGCCGGTGCGGGCGCTGTCCTCGGCGGCGGCGCCGAATTCCAT
>CAXQAV010000218.1:0-2905 GCA_964221795.1 Luminiphilus sp.
ACATATTGCCGGTGATCGTCAGGCCGCCAAACGAAAACTGGTTGTCGAAGGCCGGATTGCTTTCGCTTTCGTTCGTCCATTCGATGAAATTGTTGTCGCAGTAGTTGCCGGTGAAAATGCTTTGGGATTGGGCTGGGTAATGACGACACCGCCCTTGCGCAGGCCGTTCACCTCTTCATCGCCGTGGAACCAGTGGTTGCCGGTGATCAGGCTGCCCGACCCCGCCAGCACACAGAAATGCTTGAACTTGCTGACGCGGTTTGACCGGATCTTCACGTCATTGGCGTTGGCATTAAAGCCGATGCTGACCCGCGACGCCACAGGGACAGACTGTTCGTCCGAAATCAGCTGGCATCTGTCCAGCATCATCCCCTGACAGCCCCGCCCCGGTGAGGTAATCCCGCGATCCTTGGGCTTGTTGATAAAGCAGTCGCGCACATGAAACGTGAAGCCGTCCGGCGCCATCATGATGCCACTGGCAACTCCACGCCCCTGAAACTCGATATCGGACAAGATGAACTGGCTCAGCTTCTCGTAGCCCGAGAAATCCAGCATGTATTTGAAACGGGTAAAGGTGAAAACCTGACTGCCCTCGGCGTCATAGAGCGGGCTGCTCAGCTCCGCCGTCTGCGCGCTTTCGTTGACCGAGGTGACATAGACCTCACACCCCACCCCATTGCCTGTCACAAGCGCCCCGACCGGAATGCTCGCTGCATTTACAACCTGGGTCAGCGTGTCATTGTTGGAGACCGAATAGGTCGCCTGAGAGGTGACAACGACCGTATCCCACGCCGCACTGTCATCGGGTTGGAACTGTCCGTTGCGGATCACGCGACGGGTCTCGAGCCGCGTGCGGGTCGGGTCGGCGGCCTGCATATCGACAGGCTCGGTCAGCAGGACGCGGCGACCACAAAGATCAAGTGACTCGTGGTCGGCAAAGTTGATCAGCGCCTGATAGGCCTTCTTGAACGCCAGTTCCTCGTCCTGAAACGCCCCCAGAGAGCTGTCTTAGTCAAAATCGCGCTGCAGGATGAAACGGTATTGCGCGTCCTGCAGGATACGGCCCTGAAAGCGGACGGGGCTCTGCATGGTGACATTGTCGGCGAGCAGGTAATCCCCCTCGGGCACCATGACCGTCTGGCCATTTGCGGCACTGTCGGCGGCATTGAACGCGGCACTGTCGTCAGTGACACCGTCACCTTTGGCACCATAGTCGCGGACATCGACAAGACCGACAAGATCGCGGGTAAAGATGGAGGTCACATCCTCGATATGGATGTCGTCGATGCGGACAAGACCGCCAGTGGCACCTGTCAGGTCAAGGCCGAAATGCCCGTATTGTGCGCCCTGCCACGAAAGGTCCACGCCGGTCCGGTCGGCAGTGGCCACGATCCCCCTGATCTCGACCACCTGTCCATAGGTCGTCAATTGCACCGGTGTTGCCGCCTGTGGCAGGCCCACGACCGGCAGACCACCAGCCAGACCGGCCCATCCCGCAATTGCAACCGCTGGCATCGGCCCTGCAACCGCCTTAACCCGCGCGGTGATCTGCAAATAGCACCCCGGCAGGATCAGCGTTTCGCCCATGTAGCGCAATTTTTGCAGATTGCTTTCAGTGAGGATCTCAATGCACCCGCCGAAATCCTGATCCGCCGCGACAAAGCTCCCCGACCCGCTCAGCGCATAGGTATCCGAGCCCGGCGTCCCGTCACCGCTGGACCAGATGCCCAGACCCACGGAAAACGGCAAGGGATCAAATACGATCCCATCAGTGACAGCTTTGTTCATGGCAAGGTCCTTCTGGCTCAAATCTGAACGCAGAAGGTATCCGGCAAGGCTAAAGCCTATCTTGGCCCACCGTCACGCAGGGGGCTGCAACGGGCCTGTCAGGTGGCCCGTTCAGGCACCGACGTCGGGGGCCCGCAAGAGCTGGACACCATTGATCTGCCAGCCCTGCGCGGTCTCAACCATTTGATAATCAAGGATATGCAGATTGCCCGCCTTGTCGCGCAGCATGATCTTTTGCCACAGGAAGCCGCTGATATCGCGCAACTCGAGGAAACGCACCTCGGCATTGTCCCAGACCATCGGATAGCCCTGCTGGACCATCATGCCAAAGTTGTCGGGGTTCCCGAACAGGCGCTTGATGTTCGGACTGGCATACTGCCACGCGCCCGTGATGTCGCGGTCGTTGAAGGCGTCCAGCTGGCTGCCGATGACATCCTCGATGGCACCCGCATCCTGCGCAAATGCTGGAACGACACAAAGCCAGAGCGCGGCAATGAAACTGAACAAGCGCATGACCCGCGCCTCCCTTATCTGTCCTCTTCTATAGGACATACGCGGGAAAGCGCGGATCAGTTCTCTTTTTGGCGGTTAGGCCAGCTTCTCTTCGATCAGGGCAACCGTCTCATCAACGCCGTAGAGGGCGATGAAACCGCCGAAACGCGGCCCCTGAGAGGCCCCCAACAGCACCTCATAAAGCGCCGTGAACCAGTTACGCAGCGGCTCGAACCCATGCTCCTTGCCTACCGCAAAGACCATTGATTGCAGCTCTTCCGCATCCAATCCGCCGTCCCACACCTTCAGACGCGCAACAAGGTCTTCCAGCGCCGCGCGTTCCTGCGCATCCGGCGCGCGGAAGACTTTGGTCGGCTTCACAAAATCATTGTAGTAGCGGACCGCAAAACCTGCCGCCTGATCCAGCTGCGGGTTCTTTTCGGCAGACGCTTCGGGCGCATAGCGCTGGATAAAGCCCCAGAGCGTTTCCTTGTCCTCGGCACCCGATACGGACGCAAGGTTCAGCAACATCGCGAAAGGCACAACCATTTTGGATTCGGGCACGTCACCTGCGTGAATGTGCCAGACAGGGTTGTTGGCCTGCTGATCCGGTGTCTGACCCGGG
>CAXQAV010000219.1:0-6962 GCA_964221795.1 Luminiphilus sp.
GCAGGACTTCAGCCACCTCGGCACCCGCTGCGAGATCAAGAACATGAACTCCATGCGGTTCATCCAGATGGCGATTGATTACGAGGCCCGCCGCCAGATCGCCCTTCTGGAAGACGGCAAAGAGGTCGTGCAGGAAACCCGCCTTTACGATCCGGACAAGAACGAAACACGCTCGATGCGCTCCAAGGAAGAAGCACACGATTACCGCTATTTCCCCGATCCGGACCTTCTGCCGCTTGAGATCGAACAGGCATGGGTGGATGATATTGCAGCCGCTCTGCCCGAGTTGCCCGACCAGAAGAAGGCCCGTTTCATCAACGACTTCGGCCTATCCGACTATGACGCATCGGTGCTGACCGCCGAGGTAGCCAATGCCGTCTATTTCGAAAAGGTTGCCGAAGGCCGCGATGGCAAGCTGGCTGCAAACTGGGTCATCAACGAACTCTTCGGTCGCCTGAAGAAGGAAGACCACAGCATCGAGGACAGCCCTGTCTCTGCCGAGAAACTGGGCGAATTGATCGGTCTGATCAAGTCGGACGTCATTTCCGGCAAGATCGCCAAGGACGTCTTCGAGATCTGCTACACCACAGGCCGCAACCCCGCCGAGATCGTCGAGAACGAAGGTATGAAACAGGTCACCGACACCGGCGCGATCGAGGCCGCCGTGGACGAGATCATCGCCGCCAACCCCGCACAGGTTGAAAAGGCGCAGGCCAACCCTAAACTTGTCGGGTGGTTTGTCGGACAGGTGATGAAGGCGACGGGTGGCAAGGCCAACCCCGCAGCGGTCAATCAGTTGGTTTCCGCCAAGCTGGGCCTCTAACGCCAAATGACTTGGCGCGCGGGGGGAGTCTTTGCTACACACCCCCGGGTGAGGGAGAGGTTTGCGGATGTCCTATGAATACAAGGGTGTGCCTGCGCCCGTGCGCGGGATCAAAGCCAGGGGCCTGAAAACGCCTGAAGACCGCTTTGCCAACGCGCTGGAGACGGCGATCAATGAACTGGCCGCTGACGGGTGGGAATATCTGCGTGCGGATACGCTGCCCAGCGAACAGCGTGAAGGCATCATGAGCAAGACCACCGTCTTCCAGAACATGCTCGTTTTCCGCCGTGAAAAGAAGACTTTGACAGCAACAGCCCCTGCGCGCGCCGAACCCCAGATCAAGGCCCCAGCACCAAAAGCAGCCGTCGAGACTGAACAGGCGCAGCCCAAGGCCGAGGCGCCTGCCACTGCGGCAGACAACAAAAAGCCCTCGCCGGACGTTGCTGCCGAATAATCAGCGGATATCGATCGCTAGCGCGTGAATACGCCCGATGATGTCCTTGCCAAGGGCATCGTGGATGGCGCGATGCCGCGCAATCCGCGACTTGTCCTGCAGCGAGGCCGCGCTGATCACCACACGCCAGTGGCTTTCGCCTGACCCGTCATCTCCGGCATGGCCAGCGTGTTTGGCACTTTCGTTAATCACTTCCAGATGCTCCGGCGATAGGCTGCCAAGTGCTTCGCGAATTTCCGTTTCCAGCGCCATAAATTTGTTCCTGCCCTCTTCAATCTCTCAAGCAACAGTTTAAAGTTAGCTCTCCGAGTCGAAAAGGTGAGACGCATCGATGAAAAAAGATGATCCTTTTGGTTTCGACATGTCCGTGTCGAGCGCAAAGAAGAAGAATACGCGCGGGCGGCGGGGCATGTCGGGTGCGTCGGAAACCTCGACGCGGGTCTGCGATCACGAGGGCTGCGAGGAAGCGGGCAAATACCGCGCCCCGAAGGCACCAGATGTGCTGGATGACTACTACTGGTTCTGCCAGCAGCACGTTCGCGAATACAATCTGAAATGGAACTTCTTCGACAGCACATCCGAGGCCGAACTGGCCGCACAGATGAGCAGCGACCGCGTCTGGGAACGTCCCACGAAGCCTTTCAAACGTTCGGTGGAAGAGCGCGCATGGGCACGGCTCGGCATCGAGGATGCGCATGAGGTCCTTGGCGCGAATGCGACCCGCAACCCCGGGCGGGGTGCCGCAGTCGGCCGGAAGCTGCCGCCAACGGAACGCCGCGCCATCGAAATTCTTGATGCCAAGGACAATTGGTCAAAGCAGGAAATCCGCAAGGCCTACAAGGCGCTGATCAAGGTTCTGCACCCTGACATGAACGGCGGTGACCGGTCGCAGGAAGAACAGCTGTCACAAGTTGTCTGGGCCTGGGACCAGCTCAAGGACAGCCGCAACTTCCGCGATAAGGACTAGGCGCGGCCGCGCTTACTCGCTGCGATGGTAGAGGTTGACCCGCGACAGCGGGCTCAGCTGTGACGTCAGCTCGGTCGTCGTCACTTCCTCTTCGACGTATTCCCAGCTGCGCTCCTCTTTCAGGGCGGTCATCAGGTAGTGCGCCCCGAAGATCGCGGCAAACCATCCGGCCGCAAGGATCGGCAGTTGCATGAACTCCGTTGCCAACATGACTGGCGCGTAGAACGTCCCGTAGAACGGCATAATCAATGTTCTTGCGATGACCGACGCAATCAGTGCGGCCGCCATCCCGCCAACCGCAGCGCGGATCCAGCCAAAGACCCCCGGCAGCCCGAGCCAACCGCGTGCGGCATAGAGTGCGAACGCACCACCAATCACGCCTGCAATCACGGTCCAGACAGAGTAGAAAGACGCCTCGACCGGCAGGGCGGCATCACCTTCGACCCCGGCCATTACAAAAACTGTCAATCCGGCGGAAACGCTCATCACAATGCTATACGCGAGTGCGTAGGCTTTCTCTCCACGGCTGAGGCGGAAGCTCGATCTCAATCGTTCCAGCACCTCATTGAGGTCCTTTGCTTACTTACCAACAGGACACCACATATCTTCAAAATTATTTTGCGGTTCAGGCCGCAATAAGATTGGTCATAATTATGCCCAAACACTGCCACATTAAGGCAGTTTCAACAAGAAACTCAAAACAAATGACGCCTTATCGTAAACAGTCCTGCGCAATTGACACTAATTCTGCGAAACTGGAAACGGAAACATGTCCAAAAGTAAACACAATCTTGGTGGCGCATGTCTTGCTTCCGCCGAATCCGGAAGTCTGCGGGTCACGATCGTGCGGGAAGGCGCAGAACCGCAAAAGCAGCCAGATTCCCACGACCGGCAGACCAGATCGCCCTTTCCCTTGCAGAGCCTCGCGTTATGTTGCATCCCCACGCGCAAAGCACTCGTTTGATAAAAGGCAAAGAAATGGCGGCTGGTATGACAGATATGCATGCAAAACCTACCGAAGAGATTTCGGTCCGTGAGGTCTTCGGCATCAACAGTGACATGAAGATCAAGGGTTTCGCCGAACGCACCGACCGCGTGCCGGATATCGACAGCACCTACAAGTTCGACCCCGAAACGACTTTGGCCATTCTGGCAGGCTTTGGTTATAACCGCCGTGTCATGATCCAAGGTTATCACGGCACCGGTAAATCGACCCACATCGAGCAGGTTGCCGCGCGCCTGAACTGGCCTGCTGTCCGTGTGAACCTCGACAGCCATATCAGCCGGATCGACCTGATCGGCAAAGACGCCATCAAGCTGCGCGATGGTGTGCAGGTAACCGAATTCCACGAAGGCATCCTGCCATGGGCATTGCGCAACCCTGTCGCCATCGTCTTTGACGAATACGACGCTGGCCGCGCGGACGTGATGTTCGTCATCCAGCGCGTGCTGGAGACCGACGGCAAACTGACGCTGATGGACCAGAACGAGATCATCACGCCGAACCCCTACTTCCGCCTGTTTGCCACGGCGAACACGGTTGGTCTGGGTGACACCACCGGCCTTTACCACGGCACCCAGCAGATCAACCAGGCCCAGATGGACCGCTGGTCGCTTGTCGCCACGCTGAACTACCTCAGCCACGATGCCGAGGCCGCAATCGTGTTGTCCAAGTCGCCACATTATAACACCGACAAAGGCCGCAAGATCGTTAGCCAGATGGTCACCGTTGCCGACCTGACGCGCACCGCATTCATGAACGGGGATCTTTCGACCGTAATGTCTCCGCGGACGGTTCTGGCATGGGCGGAGAACGCCCGCATATTCCAGGACGTCGGCTACGCCTTCCGCCTGTCCTTCCTCAACAAATGTGACGAGCTCGAGCGCCAGACGGTCGCCGAATTCTACCAGCGCTGCTTTGACGAGGAGCTGCCCGAGAGCGCGGCAAGCATGAGCCTCGGCTAGAGCCAAGCCAGACACGTCGATCAAACGCCAAGGGCGGGGCAAAGGCTCCGCCCTTATTCTTTGGCCAAACCCAACAATAGTTTTCAAAATGCCTTCTTGGCAGGCAGCTTTTTTGTTGTCATGCTGCTTATATGAGCAGTTTGAAAAGACTTCTGGCAGTCGCTTTTATGCTCACCCTGGGTGGGCAACCGCTGCTTGCGCTTGACGAAAACCCGCTTGATCTCTTTGCAGGCTGTGCGGGAAGGCTTTCAGCCCTGATGGAGCACCAATGGCTGTTTGGTGACTCCCGCGCTGAGATCACCGAACAACAACGCAAATTGGTCCTTGAACTGCTCGAGGCGACCATGCAGCCCGGTGAGGAACGTTATACTCTGGCGCTGCGCATTTCCGCAAAACAGGCCCACGCTGTGCTTCTCACGCGGGCAACTTTCAACGATGATCCGGTCGATGCGGCTTGGGCTGCGGAACAGGCCGCGATGCAGGAAGGCAGCTGTGTGGCCTTCCTTCTGGGCTAGTCTTTGACCAGACTGCGCCATGCCGACGAAATCACTCTCATTTGCCATAATCAGGGCCAATTCATTGGCAAATCTGCCCGAAATGAATCGACAGGAGCTGCACGATGAAAATGAGAATTGGCGCCCCTCTGCCTGATGACTATCAGGTGAGCCACGAAGATCTGGCCGAGTCAGTCGCCACCTTGATGGCCCATGCCCTGCTGCCCCTCTTTGCTGAAAACATGCCCGAAGACCTGGCCAAGGCGAATGTCGAGGGAATCGTGACCGAGCTGGGCTATCTCTTTGACGAGGGCGAGATCACATTGGGCGGCAAAACCTACCGGCCCCGGATTGCATTTGTGGACGAGAGCGGGGCAATCCTGCCGGGGGCGGCCGAGTTGACGCACCTGCATCAACTGGCAGAAGACCCTTTCGAAATTGATGCTGCCGCCAACATCACCTTTGAAGAGGCCGAATTCGTAGAGGAATAGCCGGCGCGCGGGGCATCCCCGCACGCCGGCAGTTTTCTTAGGCTGCTGCGCGCTCTTCGGTGACGTTGCGTGCGGCCTTTGTTGCATTTGCCCACCAGACAACGTCGTTCAGTGTCGCTTCGACAGACGGCATCAGATGATCGGCGATCGTGTCGATCTCGTTGTTCTGACCCAGCGGGTGGGCAGCAAAGAAATCGCTGCCGCCGATGTGGACCGCATTGCGGGTCGGTACCATCTGCAGTTCGACCGCGATCGTGCGCAGATGCTCAAGCGCACGGGTGCCGCCCATCGCGCCATACGCAATTGCGGACATCGGCTTGCGGTTCCATTCGGTGTAGGCTTGGTCCAGAGCGTTCTTCAGAGCGCCAGTGATCGAGCGGTTGTATTCCGCAACGACAAAGATGTAGCCGTCGAATTCGGCCATCTTTTCCTGCCATTTGACAGCGCGTTCATCGCTGGACGGCATCCATGCGTTGCTGGCGGCCTCGTCAAATAGCGGCAGGTCGAAGTCACGCAGATCGACAAGCTCGATGTCCATATCGGTGCGCTTCTGGGCTTCTTTCAAGAGCCATTGCGCAGGCTTATCTGCAAAACGGGTCTGGCGGGTCGATCCAATGATCAGGGCGATTTTGGGTAGGGTGGTCATAGCTCACTCTTTCGTTGAATTCCGTGATTAGCGAGATATGTGCGGGGGAGAGCGGTAGTAGTTCTATTTCCGCGCAACTGCTGTGCAAAAATTCGAAAGGTCTCTGGCGTCAGCCTCCCTCTTGCCGAAGGGCTGCCAGAGTGATTTACCGGAACCATGAAAAAGTCCTCAGATAACCCGGCCGATCCGTTCAAGAAAGCTCTCGCTGAGGCGACAAAAGTCCTCGCGGATGATCCTGAATTGTCGGTGTCCTATTCGGTCGATCCTGCCGGACAGACGGCGGATTCGATCCGGCTGCCACAGGTCTCGCGCCGGATGACGCGCGACGAGGTTCTGCTGGCGCGCGGCACCGCCGACGCCTTTGCTCTGCGCCACAAATTCCACGATCCGAAGGTCGCCGCCCGCTACATGCAGCAGGGCCAGATGGCACAGGACCTCTACGAAGCGATGGAGACCGCGCGGATCGAGGCCGTGGGCGCAAAATACATGCCCGGCACCGCTGGCAACATCGCCGCCAAGATCGGCACCGAGGCCATGCGTAAAGGTTATGACCAGATCACGCAGGCCGCCGATGCGCCGCTTTCGGTTGCTGCAGGCTATCTCATTCGCCACCTCGCCACAGGCCGCGACCTGCCGAAAGGCGCGGACAACGTGATGGAGCTGTGGCGCGGCTTTATTGAGGATCATTGCGGCGGCACGCTTGAGAACCTCGAAAAGACCTTGAGCGACCAACAGGCATTCGCGAAATTCGCCCGCCAGATGATCAGCGACTTGGGCTATGGCGACCAGCTTGGCGACGATCCGGACAGTCTCGACGACGATATGGATGACGAGGCCGAAGAAGGTTCCGACGACAGCCAGGAACCCGACAGCACCGGTCAGGACGACAGCGAGGGCGAAGACGCCGAAGGCACGCCCGAGCAAAGTCAGGAAGACAGCCAGGACGCGTCGCAGGCGCAAGTCAGTATGGACGATCAGGCCGACGCCGAAATGGGCGAAGAGGCCGAGATGCCGGAAGGCGAGGCGCCGCTGGAACCCCCTGCCCCGCAGCCGATTTCGGATGCCGACCCCGACTACAAGGTTCACACGACCGAGTTCGACGAGGAAATCCCCGCCGAGGAG
>CAXQAV010000220.1:0-3176 GCA_964221795.1 Luminiphilus sp.
CTTTGCGCCATGTCCCCCAACCTGCGACAGGCTGCGCTGCGGCTGACCAGTTGCCCGCATGCGGCAGAAGATCTGGCCCAGGAAACCATGTTGAAAATGCTGCAACGGCTGGAAAAAAGCCCCGCGCCGGAAAACCTGCGCGCTTACGCGCTGACCACCCTGCGCAACCTGACCAGGTCGCGCTGGCGGTCGATCCGTCCGACAGAGCCACTAACCGACGACATCGCCGTCACCCTGCCCGACGCGCCGGACCGGCTGCATCTGGCCGAGCTACGCCGCGCCATCACCCCCCTGCCCCCGCAACAGGCACGGCTGATGACGCTGGTGGCCGAAGGCGAAACCAGCCCCGCCGTGCTGGCCAAACAAACCGGACAGCCTTTGGGCACGGTCATGTCTCGCCTCAGCCGCGCGCGGGCCGCGTTGAAGCAAGCAACGGCCTGACACCCTGCCCCGAAAGAATCCGGTGCATTTGGCCGCATTCAAAGCGCGATCTGCAGAGGTTCTTGGCATTCCGCAGGTGATGGCCGGACGGGTTTTGGAGGTTTCGGCATTGCCCTACAATCATAGGGATGTGTAGAACGACTGACGGTGAACAAACAACTTGGCCAGATCCGGCGACAACCACTTTGTCAGTCGAAGAAAAACGGAGAGCCGAAGCTCTCCGTGAAGTTTCGCCACTCAGGCTCATCTAGTTTACCGCCCGGTGTTTGTTGCCTGCGGCCTGAGCGTCGTCTGGGGCGAGCGCACCCACCCCGTGAGAGAGTGGGAAGGACTGATATTCCGTCCCACCCTGTTCCCGGATCGCGCGGGGCTGACCACACGATCCGTGTTCGTCGGGATCCAGACCTAAACCTGGGGGGAATGGCCACGGATCCCTAAGCGCCGGGCTAAGGCGCTGTTCAGTTAGCTGCAGCCGGAGGTCCCGCCGCAGGTGTTGCACTTCATGCAGGTGCCGTTGCGCACCAACGTGTAGTTTCCGCATTCGCCGCAAGGATCACCCTCGTAGCCCTGCATCTTGGCCTTATCGCGGGCCGAGATCGTGGCGGTGCCGGTGGCGACCACGCGCTCGGTCTTGGTTTCGGCGACAATGGTCTGCACAGCGGTGTCTGCCTTTGGCATCTTCACCAGAGGCGCAACCTGAAGGGCCACCAGATCCTGTGGCATCCGCTTGCGCAGGTAGCCGGTCGAGGAAATCTGCTTGAGGACCTCGAGCGACCGCGATGCTGCGCTTTCGGATGGCGCCTGTACGTTGCTGACGCCCTCTTCCTCGCCGCGGCCGATGTCGTCGAAGGTGGCACCTTCGGGCTTCACATGGGCCAGATCGGTGCGGTCCAGATAAGACACAGCGAGTTCGCGGAAAATGTAGTCAAGGATCGACGTTGCATTCTTGATGCTGTAGTTGCCCTGCACCATACCGGCTGGTTCGAACTTGGTGAATGTGAAGGCATCCACGAATTCCTCCAGCGGCACGCCATACTGCAGACCGACCGACACGGCGATGGCGAAGTTGTTCATCATCGCACGGAAGCCCGCACCTTCCTTGTGCATGTCGATGAAGATCTCACCGAGAGAGCCGTCTTCGTACTCGCCTGTCCGCAGATAGACCTTGTGACCGCCCACGATTGCCTTCTGGGTGTACCCCTTGCGGCGGTGTGGCATCTTTTCGCGTTCGCGGTTGCGCACTTCCTGGATGATGATCTTTTCGATGATCTTCTCGGCCAGCACAGTCGCCTTTTCCTGCGGTGTGCCGGATTCGAGGGTTTCCAGTGCCTCGTCGTCATCCTCGACCAGAGCGGCAGCCAGAGGCTGCGACAGCTTGGAGCCGTCACGGTAAAGCGCGTTGGCCTTAATGCCTAGGGACCAGGACAGCTCGTAAGCCTTCTGGCAGTCCTCGATTGTCGCGTCATTCGGCATGTTGATCGTCTTCGAGATCGCGCCCGAGATGAACGACTGGGCTGCGGCCATCATGTAGATGTGGCTGTCAACACTCAGATAACGCTTGCCTTTCTTGCCGCATGGGTTTGCGCAGTCAAAGACGTGGTAGTGCTCTTTCTTCAGGTGCGGTGCACCTTCCAGCGTCATGGTTCCGCAGACGTGATCGTTGGCGGCGTCAATATCAGCTTTCGAAAAGCCGAGGTGACGCAGCAGATCGAAGGTCGGATCGTTCAGCTTTTCAGCGGGGATGCCGAGGGTCTTGGTGCAGAACTCCTCGCCCAGCGTCCACTGGTTGAAGACAAAGCGGATGTCGAAGGCCGAGCCAAGTGCTGCTTCGATCTTGTCCAGTTCCGCCTGACCAAAGCCGTGGCCGATCCGAGAGGTATGGTTGATCGCAGGCGCCTGCCCGATCGAACCGTGACCGACCGCATAGGCGATGATCTCTTCGATCTCGGCCGAACCGTAGCCCAGCACGTAGAGTGCTGCCGGAACGGACTGGTTGATGATCTTGAAGTAGCCGCCACCGGCCAGCTTCTTGAACTTCACCAGAGCAAAGTCAGGCTCGATCCCTGTGGTGTCGCAGTCCATGACCAGACCGATGGTGCCGGTTGGCGCGATCACAGAAACCTGCGCGTTGCGGTAGCCGTGCTTCTTGCCCAGTTCCAGCGCCTCGTCCCAAGCTTCGATGGCCAGCTTGACCAGCTTCTGGTCGGGGCAGTTGGCATGGTCGAGTGGCACAGGCTTCACCGCCAGCTTGTCATAGCCGCTGTCCTTGCCCAAGGCCGCCTCACGGTGGTTCTTGATGACGCGCAGCATGTGCTTGGCGTTCTTCTTGTAGCCGGGGAATGCGCCCAGCTCGCCTGCCATCTCGGCAGAGGTCGCATAAGAGACGCCGGACAGGATCGCAGTCAGGGCGGCACACATGGCGCGGCCCTCGTCGCTGTCATAGCCCAGACCCATGTTCATCAAGAGACCGCCGATGTTGGCATAGCCCAAACCCAGCGTGCGGAAGTCATAAGACCGCTGCGCAATTTCCTTGGAGGGGAACTGCGCCATCATGACCGAGATTTCCAGCGTGACAGTCCAGAGACGGGTCGCGTGGATGTAGTCCTCGACCTGGAACACACCGTCCTTGTAGAAGGTCAGCAGGTTCATCGACGCAAGGTTACAGGCCGTGTCGTCAAGGAACATGTATTCCGAACAAGGGTTTGAGCCGCGAATCTCGCCATCTTCGGGGCATG
>CAXQAV010000221.1:0-3465 GCA_964221795.1 Luminiphilus sp.
GACAACACCATGCAGCGCGTCGAAGTCATCGTCGTTCAGCGGTCTATAGGTCAAATCAGGCATGTCCCCGCGCCTCCCATACCTTTCGCGTCAACACCATGCTGCGCCCGGGGACCTCGGACTGACGGGCGTTTGACAAATGCACATGCCCGCCCACATCTGCAAAACCCAGCTTTTCAAGCACACGACGCGAGCCTTCATTGCCGACGAAATGGCTCGATTTCATTTGGGCCATATCCGATGACGCAAAGCTGCAGTCCACAGCAGCCCGTGCGGCCTCCGTCATATAGCCTTGGCCCCAGAACGGCCGCCCCAGCCAGCAGCCAAGTTCCTCGCCGGTTGAAACCGCGCCAATCACCACGTCATCGCGGAGGATCACCCAAAGCAGGCCGATCTCGCCCGCGACATCCATGCGCAGGAAATCCTCGGCATCGCTGCGGCTGTAAGGGTATGGCACGGGGACGAGCCACTTGTTGATCTCATAGTCACCGGCAAGTCCCGTCACGGCATCCAGGTCTTCGGGCCGCAGGTCGCGCAGGACCAGTCGCGCAGTGTGCAGCGTGGGAACCGTTACTTTTCGATTTTCAATGTGTAAGTCCATGTTGGCACCGTCGCATTGCGCGAGACAGAAAACGCCTCGGCATCGCCCAAATAATCAAATCCGCAGTTCGTCAGCACACGGGCCGAGCCCGGGTTGTCCTGAAAAACCTCCGCAAAGATGCGGTCGGATTGATGCGGGTTGGCGGCGATCAATGCGCGCACGGCTTCGGTCGCAAAACCGGTGTTCCAGAAGGCAGGCGCGATCCAGTAGAAAATCTCGGACTGGCTGCGGTCCATCCGGTCAAGACTGATCAGGCCCAAAGCCTCTGCATGGCCCTGAGCAGAGCCGTCGATGACCCAAATATCCTCGGTTCGGTCCGGCTGGCTGGCGCGGTCGTTCATCGCCTCGACAGCACCTGGTGGGAGCGGATGCGGCATCGCACGGGTGCCACGGGCTACACGGTCATCACCGGCATACATCGCAATCAGACCGGCGTCCGATTTGCGCAGCGGACGGAGCACGAACCGGGTGGATTCGATGGTGTCATGAACAGTGATCTCTGCTTGCAGCATTGCTTTCCCTCCTCGAAAACAACTTTGGTCCTACCCCTACCTCCAGATGATGGCAGAACCATGAAATAAAAAGGGGACCGGTTATCACCGATCCCCCCAAATGCGTTACCTTGGATTTCTCGGCTTACTCAGCGGCCTCCGCCACTGGGAGAACCGAAACAAAGGTGCGGCCTTTCAGGCCTTTGTGGAATTTCACAGCGCCTTCGGCAGTTGCAAAGATTGTGTGGTCCTTGCCCATGCCAACGCCGGTGCCTGGCCACATCTTTGTGCCACGCTGGCGCATGATGATGTTGCCTGGAACAACGGCTTCGCCGCCGAATTTCTTGACGCCAAGACGACGACCGGCTGAGTCGCGTCCGTTACGGGATGAACCGCCTGCTTTTTTGTGTGCCATTGGTGTCTCTCCTTAGCCTTTTGCCAGCTCAGCCGCTTGGGCGATCCAGCCTTCACGTTCGATACGGCCCTTGAACGACAGTTTCTCGTCCATCACAGCCACGTCTGCTTCGGTCCATGCTGCGATCTGGGCGAATGTTGTCACGCCTGCATCGTGCAGCTTCTTTTCCAGTGCAGGACCAACGCCCGACAGTTGCTTCAGATCGTCAGCGCCAGCACCAGCTTCTGCCTTCGGAGCAGCGGCTTTCTTCGGTGCAGCTTTCGTGGCGGCAGGCTTTGCAGCAGCAGGAGCAGCCACAACACCGGCGCCGGAAACAGCAGCCATCACACCAGACTTGTCAGCGCCCTTTTCGAGGATCTCGGAAATGCGCACCAGTGTCAGTTGCTGACGGTGGCCTTTCTTGCGCTGCGAGCTGTGCTTGCGGCGACGCTTGACGTAGTTGATGGTCTTTGGGCCTTTGATCTGGTCGATCACTTCAGCCTGGACGCCAGCGCCCTCAACCAGTGGTGTGCCCACTGTGTTGCCGACCATGAGAACCTCGTTGAACTGAACTTTATCGCCGGCATTCGCTGCCAGCTTCTCGACACGCAGTACGTCGCCAGCTGCGACGCGATACTGTTTGCCGCCGGTTTTCAGAACCGCAAACATATGGTTTTCCTTCATTTTCCGCGTCTTTGAGGCCCCAGATTTATCCGGTGTTAGGTACCTGTGGACAGCGCGCCCTTGGGCGAATTTGACCTTAGAGCCCTGCAAATGACTTGCAGAGTGGGCGGCTTATCTGACCAATGCCCCTATAAGTCAAGACAAAATAAGAGCATTTGATCCATGTACAGGCTTCTTTTCATACCACTTTGCGTGGCGGCATGCACGCCGCTGGGCAGCCCCGCATTCTGGCCCGCATCCGGCGCTGGCGCCACGACCGAGTCCATGGTGGGACGGCAGAGGACGGTCGAGACATTTGTCAAAACCAACCATCCCGCACTGATCGCCGAAATCATGGCCGGAGGCGGCGGCACAGTTGATCAGGCGATGGACCTTGCCGGCATCCCGATTCAGGACCGCCCGACCCGCCTGATCCAGTTGCGGTCAGACGCGCAGCTCTACCAATCAGCACCGGGCGCGCTTGTCGCTGCCCTGATGCTCTACGGACGCTAGAGTTGCTGCACCTGCATAAAGCGGGACGAGGCAAGCCCCAAGGCCCGCGAGATGTCTTCAAACATCCCGTCGAACGCGTGAAACAACGCATCATTGAGGTCCTGACCAGCCTCGGTCTCGCTGAATGCCTGATAGGCGGCGAGATCATCGTCGGACAGCGGCTGGTAGGCGAGCAGCAGGAAGGCATAGACCCATTCGGTCGTATTCTGGCGGATGTCGGGTTCCTGTGACCACACGTCCTGAAGCGCGGTTTCCGCTGTAACCCCCTGTGGCATGACACCGCCATCGATCAGACCCATGTAAAAGGCGTAGCTGGAATTCAATGAGCCAACGACATTGCTCTCGATCAGGTCGTTGGTGTCGATGAAATCACGGATCGCCAGATAACGCGGCGTTTCGTCCATGACCTGAATGGCCGCCGCCTCCTTGCTGGCCTCCTCGACGGCTTCATCCAGCATCGCGCGGCGGGCGCTGATTTCGAGCTGGATGATCTCCTGACCGCGTTCCGAACCGAAGAAATCCAACATCAGGTCGACGTCTTCATCCATGATAGCCTCGGCAAAAGCGCCACGGACTTCCTCATTCATCGTCTGAAGGTCATAGATCGCCGCCACTGCAGCGCTCCAGTCAGCCCCGCCACCGCCTGGGAGCATCTCGTTCCCGAGCTCTTCGGCATAGGCGATACCCTCTTCCTGCATCACCTCAACGATATCCGGCAGTCCCAGCGCCTGATAGAGCCTGTCGATCTGGGCCTCTCGGTCCTGCGCAAAACCCGGAAGCGCAAGGAAAGCAAAAACCGCAAG
>CAXQAV010000222.1:0-6009 GCA_964221795.1 Luminiphilus sp.
CGCAGCTTGCCGGAGACACCAAAGGACAGCACCCCCTGCTCCACGCGGCGGTCAAATGTAATGCCGGAATTGCAAAGCGGGCAGAAGGTGACAGCGACGGGGACGCCGCCCACCTCGTCATTCACGATCTCATGCCATGTCAGGTATCGGATCGGATAGGCGCGGGCCAACTCGCCTTCGATTTCCAGCGTGATCACCGGCTCGCGTGGTTCCAGCCCAGCCTTGGTCGCGGCAGGCTCGAATGCGGGATTATCAATGGCAGGAATCCCGTCCTTGGGCGGCCCGCCCGAGATGATCTCGACCCAGCGCTCGACTGTGGTCGTTTCAAAATCCGTGTTCGGCCACTCGTACTGCCAGAATTCCGGATCAGCCACAGCCATAGAGGCAGTGGTGCAAAGAGCTACGAATGTGTGGATCAGGCGCATGGGGCTCACTCCGTGTCTGGTGCAAACAGGGTGACGCCCGAAAGCGGGTCTGCATAGCCCCCACACGGTGATGTGAGGGGGCCGCAGATTTTTGTTACTCGGTGACGCGGACCGCAGCCATCATATCGGGCTGGCCGATCACGGCGCCATTAGCGCCTGTGCCGCGCTTGATCGCGTCGACAACATCCATGCCCTCAACGACTTCACCCACGACCGTATACTGTCCGTTCAGGAAGTAGCCGGGCTCGAACATGATGAAAAACTGGCTGTTGGCGGAGTTAGGGTCGCGCGCACGCGCCATGCCGACCACGCCGCGCTCGAAAGGCAACTCCGAGAATTCAGCAGGAATGTTGCCGTATTCAGAACCGCCTGTGCCCGCACGGGACAGGTCCATGCCCATCACGCCGTTCTCGACGTCACCGGTCTGGGCCATAAAGCCGTCGATCACACGGTGAAAGACAACGCCGTCATAGCTGCCGTCTGCCGCGATCTTGGCGATCTGCTCGACATGGAGAGGTGCGACCTCTTCGAACAGGTCGATAACGATTGTGCCGTTGGCCTCGCCCTGAACATCAATCTCGAGGCCGGTGGCCAGCGCAGGGCTGGCCAGAAGCGCGAAAGCAGCAGCGAGCTTATACATCGGCAGCCACCTTGACGCTGATCATGCGGTCGGGGTTCATTGGCGGTTCGCCACGGGTGATGGCGTCGACATGTTCCATACCGGAAATCACCTGCCCGTAGACAGTGTACTGACCGTTGAGGAAGTCGTTGTCCTTGAAATTGATAAAGAACTGGCTGTTGGCCGAGTTCGGGTTGGCCGAACGGGCCGCACCCAGCGTGCCGCGGGCGTGCGGGATGCGCGAAAACTCCGCAGGCAGGTCAGGCAGGTCAGAGCCGCCCGTGCCAGCGCGCCGGATGTTGAACCCGTCTTCCATGTCGCCATGCTCGACGTCGCCGGTCTGTGCCATGAACCCATCAATCACACGGTGAAAGCAGACGTTATCATAGGCACCGGCACGGGCCAGTTCCTTCATCCGCTCGCAATGCTTTGGCGCCACATCGGGCATCAGTGCGATGACAACATCGCCGCCCTTGAGCGTCATGATAATGGTGTTCTCTGGATCTTTGATTTCGGCCATGTGGCACTCCTGTGTTTCGCGTGTCGCGCACAGACATATGGCTGTTATGCGGAATGGACAAGGCAGTCCGGTTGACGCGGGGCTTAGATTGCCGCAACACCTGTGCACAAAGCATATCCCGCGAACGGAGCAACCTGATGGGCTGGAAAACACTCGACGACATGGACTTCAACGGCAAGCGCGCGCTGGTGCGTGTCGATATCAACGTGCCGGTTGAGAATGGCGTTGTCACCGACACCACGCGGATCGAGCGGATCTGCGACACCGTCTATGACATTCAGGACAAGGGCGGCAAAGTGATCCTCATGGCCCACTTCGGCCGACCCAAAGGCAAAGTCGTGCCCGAGATGTCGCTGGAAATCATCGCGCCGACCGTGGCTGATGTGCTGGGCGTTCCTGTCACCTGGGCCAATTCCGACTACCGCGATGCGGTCAAGGAGATGGAAGGTGACGAGGTTCTGCTTCTGGAGAACCTGCGCTTCAATCCTGGCGAGGAAGCCAACGACGAAGCCTTTGCCAAACGGCTGGCCAGCCTTGCGGACATCTATGTCAATGATGCTTTCTCGGCTGCGCACCGCGCGCATGCCAGCACCGAGGCGATTGCACGCCTCCTGCCCTCCTGTGCAGGCCGGCTCATGGCCGAGGAACTGAGCGCGCTGGAAAAGGCGCTCGGCACGCCCGACCGTCCGGTTGTTGCCGTTGTCGGTGGGGCCAAGGTTTCGACCAAACTCGACCTCTTGGGCAATCTGGTCACCAAGGTCGACGCATTGGTGATCGGCGGCGGCATGGCCAATACCTTCCTTGCCGCCCAAGGGATTGATGTGGGCAAATCGCTCTGCGAGCACGATCTGGCCGGGACCGCCCGTGAGATCGCCCAGAAGGCCGCCGATGCAGGCTGTGAAATCCTGCTGCCGCGCGATGTGGTCGTGGCGCGCGAATTCAAGGCCGGTGCCGCAAACGAGGTTGTCGCTGTCGAGAACTGCCCTGCGGATGCGATGATCCTTGATGCAGGCCCCGACAGTGTCGCCCATATCATTCAGGTGCTGGAGCGGTCGAAAACGCTCGTCTGGAACGGCCCGCTGGGCGCATTCGAGATCGAACCCTTCGATGCCGCCACAAACGCCGCTGCCGCCCGTGCTGCGGAACTTTCCAAGGCGGGCAAGCTGATTTCGGTTGCCGGAGGCGGCGACACGGTGGCCGCACTCAACAAGGCCGGTGCGGCAGCTGACTTCAGCTATATCTCGACCACTTGCGGGGCCTTCCTTGAGTGGATGGAAGGCAAGGAACTGCCGGGCGTCGCCGCTCTGATGGACTGATTCCAAGGGGTGCATACGGGGGCGCTGCCCCCGCCCCCTGCGGGGCCTCCCCCCGAGGTATTTGGGAACATGAGAAGGGGTTTTTTGGACCCGTTGGGACGACGTTTGCGATAACATCGCGGGCGGTTGCGCTAACACATTTGCAAGTACCTCGCGGCCTGCCTATCGGATGAGGAAACCCATCCAAATCCAGAAGGCTGACCGATGAAAACCACCCGCACTGTCCAGAAGATCCTCTCCAACTACGAAGGCGAGACACCGGGGGTGAAGGCCAACCTCGCCCGCATCATGATGACGGGCAAACTGGGTGGCACCGGCAAGATGATCATCCTGCCGGTCGATCAGGGGTTCGAACACGGGCCCGCGCGGTCGTTTGCGCCGAACGCACCCGCCTATGATCCGCATTACCACTACCAGCTTGCGATCGATGCAGGTCTGAATGCCTATGCAGCGCCCTTGGGTATGCTGGAGGCCGGCGCCGATACATTCGCAGGCCAGATCCCGACCATCCTGAAGGTGAACTCTGCCAATTCGCTGATTCCCGAGGTCGCGCCAAAGACGCAGGCGATCACCGCATCGGTCGATGACGCGCTCCGTCTGGGCTGTTCAGCCATCGGCTTTACGATCTATCCCGGCTCCTCCGCCGCGCTCAATATGTTCTCCGACATCGCCGAAATGCGCCGTGAAGCCGCCGCCAAGGGTGTGGCAACCGTCATCTGGTCCTATCCGCGCGGCGAGGCACTCGACAAAGACAGCGAGACCGCCATCGACATCGCCGCCTATGCGGCCCAGATTGCAGCACTTCTTGGCGCGCATATCATCAAGATCAAACTTTCGACCGACCACCTGAGCCTCGGCGAGGCCAAGAAGGTCTACGAGAAAGAAAAGATCGACATCGCCACCCAAGCCGCCCGCGTGCGCCACTGTGTGCAGTCGGCCTTTGACGGTCGGCGTCTGATGGTCTTTTCGGGTGGTGCGGCCAAAGGTGCCGATGCCGTCTATGACGACGCCCGCGCGATCCGCGACGGTGGCGGCAACGGTTCCATCATCGGGCGCAACAGCTTCCAGCGCGACCGCGCCGATGCAATGGCCATGCTGAACAAGCTGGTGGATATCTATCGCGGGAAGGCGTGAGCGACCCTCGCGGAGGGCCAAGCCAGACAGCAGAGGATTTATCTCTCTTCCTCCAAAAAAGGGATTCCCTTCGCGAATCGAATATGCGATTCTCCCTGTAGTCGCCCGTCAGAGGCGGCGTTGAGGCAGGCAGATGATCAGACGCAGTGGCACACAGCTTGGCGCGCTTTTCTATTATCTCGGCATGATCATGCTCGGGGTCTATTTCACCTTTGCCGCCGTGCAGGGGGACTACGGCCTGTTCAAACGCCTTGAGGTGAACGCCGAGGGCGCCGCCCTTGCGCAGGAACTGGCCTCGCTCGAGGTTGAGGTTGCACGGATGGAAAACCTGACCACGCGCCTGTCGGACAAGTTCCTTGATCTTGACCTTCTCGACGAACAGGCCCGTGACGTCCTCGGCATGGTCCGCGCCGACGAAATCGTCATTCACTAAAGCCCCCGTTTTCCAGTCAGTCACCTGATGCAACGCAGCTATTCCGGCCTGCGCTGACGGGGCGTCACTTTGCCCCTCGCAATTCCGTAGCACATGGTTTATGGAATAGTTTAATACTAAACTATCTGTGTCACCGTCGGAGGATTGCACATGCCGCCCAAGAAGGCCGCCGCGAAACCCAACGTCTCAGCCGAAGAACTGCTGGGACATTACCGTGAAATGCTGCTGATCCGGCGATTTGAGGAAAAGGCAGGCCAGCTTTACGGCATGGGCCTGATCGGCGGCTTCTGCCACCTCTACATCGGACAGGAAGCTGTTGTGGTCGGCCTTGAGGCCGCAGCCGAAGAAGGTGACAAGCGCGTCACATCCTACCGCGACCACGGCCACATGCTGGCCTGCGGCATGGACCCCAAGGGCGTCATGGCCGAATTGACCGGTCGCGAAGGGGGCTACTCCAAAGGTAAGGGTGGCTCGATGCATATGTTCTCCAAGGAAAAGCACTTCTACGGTGGACACGGTATCGTGGCAGCGCAGGTCCCTCTGGGTGCCGGCCTCGCTTTCGCTGACAAGTACAAAGGCAACGGCCGCGTGACCTTCACCTATTTCGGTGACGGTGCCGCCAACCAGGGCCAGGTCTACGAAACCTACAACATGGCCCAGCTTTGGGACCTGCCCGTCGTCTTCGTGATCGAGAACAACCAGTATGCGATGGGCACCTCCGTCCAGCGTTCGACCAAATCCCCCTCCCTCTGGGAACGCGGTGCCGCCTACGGCATCAAGGGTGAAGAAGTCGATGGTATGAACGTGCTGGCCGTCAAAGAGGCCGGCGAACGCGCTGTTGCCCACTGCCGCGCTGGCAAAGGCCCCTACATCCTCGAAGTGAAGACATACCGCTATCGTGGCCACTCAATGTCGGACCCTGCAAAATACCGGACCCGCGAAGAAGTCCAGAAGATGCGCGACGAGCGTGACCCGATCGAACAGATCCGCGACATGCTGCTGACCGGCAAGCACGCCACCGACGATGACCTCAAGGCCATCGACAAGGAAATCAAAGCCATCGTGAACGAAGCCGCCGAATTCTCGAAAGAGAGCCCCGAGCCGCATCTGGACGAGCTTTGGACCGACATTTACGCAACCGAAATTCCGCAAGAGGCCTAAAGACATGGCAACCGAAATTCTGATGCCCGCCCTTTCGCCAACCATGGAAGAAGGCACGCTGGCCAAATGGCTGGTCAAGGAAGGCGATACTGTCTCTTCCGGTGACATTCTGGCCGAGATCGAAACCGACAAAGCCACGATGGAATTCGAAGCTGTCGACGAAGGCGTGATGGGCAAGATCCTGATCGCCGAAGGCACCGAAGGCGTGAAAGTGAACACGCCGATCGCGATCCTTGTCGAAGAAGGCGAAGACGTGCCTGCCGAAGGTGCTGCCCCTGCTGCCGCAGAAGAAGCGCCAGCCGAAGCCGCTGTCGAACACGCCAAAGCGCCCGCTGCTGCTGCGCCCGCCGCCCCGATGGCAGACACCACGCCCGACTGGGACGCTGGTGTGGCCGTCAAAC
>CAXQAV010000223.1:0-5812 GCA_964221795.1 Luminiphilus sp.
TGTGACTGGAGTTCAGACGTGTGCTCTTCCGATCTGGTGTATTCATAGCCATTCGGCAGGCGGTAAGTGCCGGTTCCGTGCTGTTTGCCGTCAAGGAAAGACCCTTCGTAGACCCCACCGTCATCATACTGTTTTGTCTGGATATCTTGTGCGTATGCGGTTGTTGCAAGTCCTGCGATCAAGGCAGCAACTGCTACGCCATTACGAATCCCGAACAGGGTCATGAGTCTCTCCCTCTTTTCTCCCATGCGTCAGCTTAGGAAAGCAGGCCGCATGTGACAATCTCTATCACGCGCTCCGCTGGTTAACAGCTTTCCACCGCGCGTCAGTCTGCTACATGCTTGGCAAGGCATTGGGACAAAACTATGACAAAAATCTTCCGTCTTACGATCGCGCAATTGAACCCGACTGTCGGGGATATTGCCGGCAATGCACAGCAGGCACGTGACGCATGGCAGGCCGGAAAGGATGCCGGTTCCGAGATGGTCGCCCTGCCAGAGATGTTTCTGGTCGGCTACCAGACCCAGGATCTGATCGCGAAACCGGCTTTTGTCGCGGACGCTATGGACCACCTGCTGGCCCTTGCCCGCGATTGCGCCGACGGTCCGGCCTTGTCAATCGGAGGGCCCCTGGTTGAGGATGAGCGCCTCTACAACGCCTATTTCACCCTGCGTGGAGGCAAGATCGTCGCGACATTCAAAAAGCACTTCCTGCCAAACTTCAACGTCTTCGACGAGGTGCGCCTTTTCAAAAGCTCCGATATCGGCGGACCTTACGCGCTCAACAACGGCGCCCGTATCGGCCACCCGATTTGCGAGGACGCCTGGTATCCGGATGTCTGCGAGGCGATGGTGGAAAGCGGAGCCGAGATCCTGATCGTGCCGAACGGTTCGCCCTATTTCCGCGACAAGTTCCCGATCCGCATGAATACCATGGTCTCCCGCGTGATCGAGAATGACGTGCCGATCGTTTATCTCAACATGGTCGGGGGTCAGGATGACCAGATCTTTGACGGCGGGTCGTTCGTTCTGAACCGTGGCGGCAAACTGGCGGTCCAGCTTCCGCAATTCGAGCCCACGATCGCACATATCACCTTCACGCTGACCGAAGAAGGCTGGGTCGCGCAAGACGGTGAGAAAGCCATACTGCCGCCTTCGATCGAGCAGGACTACCGTGTCATGGTAGAGGGCCTGCGCGACTACATGCGCAAGACCGGCTTCAAGAAGGTGCTGCTCGGTCTGTCGGGTGGTATCGACAGTGCCATTGTCGCAGCAATTGCGACCGATGCCCTTGGGGCGGAGAATGTGCGCTGCGTGATGCTGCCATCTGAATATACCTCGCAGGCATCGCTTGACGATGCCGCAGCTGCCGCCAAAGCGCTGGGCTGCCACTATGATACCGTCAGCATTGCGGGGCCGCGTGCGGCCGTGACCGAAGCCCTCGCGCCGCTCTTTGGTGACCGTCCTGCTGATCTGACCGAAGAGAATATCCAGTCCCGCATTCGTGGTCTTTTGCTGATGGCGCAGTCCAACAAGTTGGGCGAAATGCTTCTGACGACAGGCAACAAGTCCGAGGTCGCCGTGGGCTATGACACGATCTATGTCGACATGGCAGGCGGCTATAACCCGATCAAGGACCTCTACAAGACCCGCGTTTTCGAGGGCGCGCGCTGGCGCAACGCCAACCACCGCGACTGGATGAAAGGCCCCGAGGGCGAGGTGATCCCTGTGGCGATCATCGATAAACCACCTTCGGCCGAGTTGCGTCCTGATCAGAAGGACGAGGACAGCCTGCCGCCATACGATATCCTCGACGGTATCCTCACCATGCTGGTCGATGAGGAAGCCTCGGTCGCGGATTGTGTCGCTGCGGGCTATGACCGTGACACCGTCAAAAAGGTCGAGCATCTGATCTACATCAGCGAATACAAACGCTTCCAGTCCGCACCGGGACCGCGCCTCTCGAACCGCGCCTTCTGGCTGGACCGGCGCTATCCGATTGTAAACCGCTGGCGGGATGGCAGCGGACAATAGCGTGACGCTGCAGGGCGCATTCGGGGCGATCTGCCTGATCCTTGGGGGCTTTGTGATGCTGATTGCCGCCCGCTTTGGTGGCGGGACAGTCATGTTCGGCATTGCGGCGGCGGCTTTTGGGCTTGGGTGGCCTCCTCTTTGCGCTGCGCCCACGCTGACTTCACAAGACGGGCGTCTTGGGCCAAAGTCTGGGGATGAGCCAGAACAAAACCCAAGCGACAGAAGCGGCGGTCAGCGATTTCATCGCTGCTGTTGATCACCCGACCCGCAGGGCAGATGCCGAGGCGCTGGACGCGCTCTTCCGCAAGGTGACCGGCTGGAAGCCGCAGAGGTGGGGGCCGAGGATCGTCGGTTATGGCAGCTATCACTATGTCTATGACAGCGGACGCGAGGGTGATTTTCTTGCGACAGGTTTCAGCCCGCGCAAGGCGAATATGTCGGTCTACATCATGCCGGGCTACGCCGATTTCAGCGCAATCCTCGCGCGGCTCGGCAAGCACAAGATCGGCAAGTCCTGCCTCTACATCAACAAGCTGGCAGACATCGACCTTGACGTCCTTGAGGAACTGATCCGCGCGGGTCTTGCAGACCTCGACGCGAAATGGCCCGTCCGGCCCAGCTGACTTCTTTCTCCCAAGACACTCCTGGGTGAGGGACGGGCAGAGCCCGACCCGAGGGGCAGCGCCCCTTTTCAGGCTGAAAACTGGACAAGAGCGATCCCGCATGATCAAAGCGCCTCCAACAGGAGATGCACGCATGACCACCACCAGATTCGCCCCATCGCCCACCGGCTGGCTGCATATCGGCAACCTGCGGGCTGCCCTTTTCAACTATGCCATCGCACGCGGGCAAGGCGGGCAATTCATCCTGCGGATTGACGACACCGACCCCGAGCGGTCCAAGCAGGAATACATCGATGGCGTCAAAGAAGACCTGACGTGGCTGGGCATCAGCTGGGACCGGATCGAACAGCAATCCCTGCGCATGGACCGCTACCTTGAAGCCAAGCAGCGGCTGATCGACATGGGTCGTCTCTATGAATGCTTCGAGACCCCGACCGAACTGGACCTGAAGCGCAAGAAGCAACTCAATATGGGCAAACCGCCGGTCTACGACCGCGCGGCCCTGAGCCTGTCCGAGGACGAAAAGAACAAGCTGCGCGCCGAACGCGGTTCGCACTGGCGTTTCCTGCTAGATCACGAGCGGATCGAATGGACCGACGGCATTATCGGTGACATCTCGATTGATGCAGCCTCGGTCAGTGATCCGGTGCTGTTCAAGAATGACGGCCAGATCCTCTATACGCTGGCCTCCGTCGTCGATGATGTCGAGATGGGGATCACGGATATCGTGCGCGGCTCGGACCATGTCACGAACACGGCCACGCAAATCCAGATCATTCAGGCGCTGGGCGGCGCTGTCCCGCGCTTTGCGCACCATTCGCTGCTGACCGGCCCGCAGGGCGAGGCGCTGTCCAAGCGCCTTGGCACGCTGGCACTGCGCGACCTGTGCAAGCAGGGGATCGCGCCACAGGCCATCCTGTCGCTGATGGCCCGCCTTGGGTCCTCTGATCCGGTCGAGCTGCGCGCCAACATTGATGAGGTCGTCGCTGGCTTTGATCTGTCGAAATTCGGCTCTGCCCCGACCAAATTCGATGCCGCCGACCTGATCCCGCTGACGGCACGCCATCTTGCGACGCTGGAGCATGACGCGGTGGCTGAGACCCTGCGCGAGGCCGGTGTGCCTGACGAACTGGTCCCCGCCTTCTGGAAAGTCGTGCGCGACAATATCAACAACCTGTCCGAGGTTGCCGGCTGGTGGGCGTTGTTCCGCAATGGCCCGACACCGCTGGTCGCCGATGAAGACAAGGAATTCGTCGCCGAAGCTTTCGACATGCTGCCCCCGCTGCCATACGGCCCCGAGACATGGGGTGAATGGACCGCGGCTGTGAAAGAGGCAACGGGACGCAAGGGCAAGGGTCTTTTCATGCCGCTTCGCAAAGCTGTGACCGGGCTAGAGCGCGGGCCGGAGATGGCTGACGTCATGCCACTCCTGCAAAAGAAACCTTCGCTCTAGCCCGGTTATCTGCAATCGGGCAGACTACACTCTGCATAGGCGAGGGTTGCTATTGCGACCCTCGCCTGTCTTTCTGGCGTCCTTGCAGGACGTCTGAAAGAACATAGCGATGAGCGATACAGCCAAACCCCTGCCGCAAGCTCAGGCCAAATTCACCCAAGGCAATCTGTTCGGGCACATCTCAGTGATGTCGCTGACCGCCTCGGTCGGACTGATGGCGGTGTTTCTGGTCGATTTCGTCGATATGATTTTCATCTCGATGCTGGGCAAGGCAGAGCTGGCCGCGGCTGTCGGCTATGCGGGCGCGGTCCTGTTCTTTACGACCTCATTCGGGATCGGCATGGCCATTGCCGCCGGTGCGCTGGTCGCCCGCGCATTGGGTGCGGGCGAGGCCGAAGAGGCCCGCAGGCGCGCCACAAATGCACTGATCTATGGGGTGGCTTTCGGGGCGCTTTTTGCTGCGGCTGTCTGGTTCAACCTGTCCTTCTTTGTCACCCTGCTGGGGGCATCCGGCGAAACACACGACCTCGCTGTACATTACCTGCAGATCATCGTGCCATCGCTGCCCTTCCTCATGATCGGTATGATCGGCGGGGCGATCCTGCGTGCCCATGGCGATGCGCGGCGTGCGATGATGGCGACGATCTGGGGCGGGTTGGTGAATGCCGTGTTGGACCCGATCCTGATCTTCGGGCTCGATCTGGAACTGACCGGTGCGGCGCTTGCCAGCGTTGCAGCTCGTCTGGCCATTGCGGTCACAGCGTTGATGCCGCTGATCCGGAACTACGGCGGGTTTGACAGACCGACTGCCAGCAGCCTCACAATTGATTTGCGGCCCATCGTCGCCATCGCCTTCCCCGCGGTCCTGACCCAACTCGCCACGCCCATCGGTCAGGCCTATGTGACTCGCGCGATGGCCGCCTATGGCGAAGAGGCGGTAGCGGGAATGGCGATTGTCGCGCGTATGACGCCGGTCGGTTTCGGGATCATCTTTGCGCTCTCGGGTGCCATCGGGCCCATCATCGGGCAGAACGCGGGCGCGGGCCTGCACGACCGCGCGCGGGGCGCATTCCGTGACGGGCTCCTGTTCACGGCGATTGTTGTGGTCGTGATCTCGGCCCTGTTCTTCCTGGCGCGACCCGGCATCGCCTATCTCTTCCAGTTGGAAGAGGGGCTTGCCATGACCATCGTGTTTCTTTTCGCGGGGCCTCTGTCGCTCATGTTCTTCTTCAATGGTGTGATCTTTGTGGCCAACGCGGCTTTCAACAATCTGGCACATCCGTTCTATTCAACATGGGTGAACTGGGGGCGGCATACCCTCGGGACCATTCCCTTTGTGATGGTCTTTGCAGCCTGGCTGGGCGCACCCGGCGTTCTGATCGGTCAATATGTGGGTGGTGCGGTCTGTGCGCTGATTGCCGTCATCCTCGCACGCCGTGTGATGGCCGTGCATGATCCAATGTCAGAGACCGAGCCCTTCGCACGCCAGGCGCGCCTCTTTAGCCTTTTGCACCACCGCCGCTAGGTGATCATTGACCACGAGCCGCTCGTCACGAGTCAGCTTCTGATGGCGTGGATAGACGGGGTCGGCCCGATCATCGAGGATCGGCGCATCCCATCCGTCGGTGGTGTCAAAAAAATGCGCCACACCTGCCTCGCCAAAGACCCGCAGATAGCCCTGTGCCACAACGTCCACATAAGAG
>CAXQAV010000224.1:0-15746 GCA_964221795.1 Luminiphilus sp.
ACGCTGCGGATCGAGGACCAGGGGGCCGCGCCTGAGGCGCTTGCGGTCCCCTTGTCGATCTCGCTGGATGGCGAACCGCCCATCACAGTGCCAGTGCGCGTCGGCGAGGACGTGCGCCTGCCTGTCACGCTGCCCCATGGCGGCATGAACGTCCTGCAATTCACGATCCCCACCGCCGAAGGCGAATTGACCGATCGCAACAATGCCGCCGTGGTCCAGATCAACGGCGTGCGCGACCGCCTCAGCGTGCTGCTCGTATCGGGCGAGCCACATCCGGGCGAACGGACTTGGCGGAACCTGCTAAAATCAGACTCGGCTGTTGACCTCGTGCATTTCACCATCCTGCGTCCGCCCGAAAAGCAGGACGGCGTGCCGGTAAATGAGCTTTCCCTGATCGCCTTTCCCACGCGCGAGCTGTTTCTGGAAAAGATCAACGACTTCGATCTGATCATCTTTGACCGCTACCGCCGGCGCGGCATCCTGCCCAGCGCCTATTTCGAGAATATCGCCGACTATGTCCGGCAGGGCGGCGCCGTTCTGGTGTCGGCCGGACCGGAGTATGGCGGGGCCGAAAGCATCTACCGCTCGCCATTGGGTGAAATCCTGCCCGGTGCACCCACGGCGCGCGTCTACGAAGAGGGCTATCTACCGCAGATCAGCGATTTCGGCGCGCGCCATCCGGTGACCGCCGGATTGGATGACATGGTCGCGGGCACCACCGAAGACGCACCCGGCTGGGGCCGCTGGTTCCGTCTGGTGGATGTGCTTGTGCCCGAAACGGCAACCACTGTG
This sequence comes from Luminiphilus sp., assembly GCA_964221795.1. Classification (GTDB taxonomy): domain Bacteria; phylum Pseudomonadota; class Alphaproteobacteria; order Rhodobacterales; family Rhodobacteraceae; genus Yoonia. The sequence goes on from CAXQAV010000224.1 coordinate 793, forward strand.
ATGACAGGTCTCGACGACCGCCCGCTTCTGACACTTGACCGCGTCGGCGAGGGGCGTGTGGCGCTTTTGGCCTCCGATCATTCATGGCTCTGGGATCGTGGATACGAGGGCGGCGGCCCGCAACTGGAACTGCTGCGCCGCCTTGCCCACTGGATGATGAAAGAACCCGAGCTTGAGGAAGAAGCGCTCTGGGTCGAGCCGACCGGCCAGACCATGCGGATCATCCGCCGCACGCTCGGGCTGGAAACGGGCGAAGTCACGATCACGCACCCCGATGGCACAGAAACGATTGTCCTGCTCGAAGAGGTTTCCCCGGGCCGGTTCGAAACACTCTGGCAGGCCCCCGAGATCGGGCTTTACCGTCTGACCGATGGCACCGAGGACGCGGTGATCGCACTTGGTCCTGCTGCCCCGCGCGAGTTCGAGGAAACCATTGCAAGCGCTGATCTGCTGGAACCGCTGATCGACAGCACTCTTGGCGGTGTCCGCGCGATTACCGATGGAGAGGTCGATATCCGCGCAGTGCGCGCAGGGCGACCAGCGGCAGGTCGCGGCTGGATCGGCATCACCCCGCGCGAAGCCTACCGGACTGCCGACATCAGCATCACACCGATCCTGCCCGCATGGGCGTTCCTGCTCTTGGCCGCACTTCTGATGGTCGGCGCCTGGCTGCGCGAAGGTCGCAGGTAATGCTCAGGACAGCGGTCAGACTGCTTGGCGCTATCCTGCTGGCGCTGGGTCTTCTGGTGGGATGCCAATCTATCCGGCACGGCGGCACGACACCCCTGCCCGCGCCAGACACCGAGACGTTGCGCGTCGCGACTTACAACGTGCATTACATCATACTGGCGGAAGAGACCGGCGCATGGTCCGTCGGCGACTGGGAATGGCGCAAAGGCCCGCTTGATCAGGCGTTCAAGGACATTGCCGCCGATGTCATCGGGTTTCAGGAAATGGAAAGCTTTGGTGGCGGCAGCGTCAGCACTCAGAACCTGACACTCGATTGGTTGCTTGCCAACAATCCAGACTACGCAGCTGCCGCAGTCGGTGACCCGCGCGTCTTTCCCTCCACCCAGCCCATCCTCTACCGGACAGACCGCCTGTCGGTCGAAGACGAAGGCTGGTTCTTTTTCTCGGAAACACCGGACGTCATCTATTCGCGGACCTTTGACGGCTCCTACCCTGCCTTTGCCTCTTGGGCGGCGTTTACGGATCAGCAGACGGGCGCCGACTTCAGGGTGATCAATATCCACACCGATTACGCCAGCCGGACCAATCGTGAGCAGTCAACCGCGCTGATCGTTGACCGCATCACGCCTTGGATCGCGGCAGGAGAGACAGTGTTTCTTGTCGGCGACCTGAACGCGCGATTGGGCGACGATGTGGTGACCACACTCGCGGAAACCGGCCTGGACTTTGCGCCGGTGGATGGCGCCACATATCACTTCAATCGCGGGATCAACCTCTTTGCCGCGATTGACCACATCGCCGTGACAGGAGATGCAACGCTCGCTGGTCCCCCCGTTGTGGTGCGCAAAAAATACGACGGTGAATGGCCGACTGACCATTATCCCGTTGTGGCCGACTACCGGCTGGGATCTGCGGACTAGGGCAGACGCACCTCAAACAACTGGTCCGACCATCCGTCCACATTGCACCTTGCGCGGATATAGATCACCTCTGCCCCTTCGGGCACGGTGACACCAGACAGGGAGCGGGTGAAAGGTTGCTCGGTCACATGGGGATGCAGAAGTGTCCGCAGACCAAGACTGTTGCCTGCTGCATCCAGGACTTCCCAACCGTCCGCGTAGTGATCCCAGCCCGTATCAGGATGGGACAAGGTGACCGACACACGGTCACGGTCAATCGCTGCTGCTTCGACCACCGGATGATCGGCAAAAGCTACCGCGGGCAGCAATGCAACGAAGGCAAACACGACAGCCCTCACTTTGGATCCCCCAAGATGATCTGCCGCGGGGTCGAGGCGAATTCGCGGGTCCAGAGTAGTCCGAAGACCAGTGCCGTTGCCATCATAAGCGCCACCGGCCCGATCAGCCAGGCGAGCGCGCCCAAGGCAAAATACATCGCGCGCAGGCCGCGGTTGAAATTGATCGCCGCGCGGATATTCAACTCGGCTGCTTCTGCTGCGCGCGGATAGGCGGACGGGTCTGCCGGATCATTCGGCACCGCTGCCATGGAGACCGCACAATAACCGAAGACACGGTTCGACCAGACGAATTTGAAAAACCCGTTCGACAGGAAGAGCGCAACCAGTCCCAGCTTGATCTGGAAAACCAGCACCGGGACCGCCATATCCGACACCTCCGCCGCGACACCCCGCAAGGGTTCGGTGTTTCCGGCAAGCGCCAGCACGCCGCCAATCGCCAGCAGGCAGGTCGAAGCGAAGAACGCTGTCCCCTGCCGCAGTCCATTGACAATCTGGCTGTCAAAAATACGCGGATCGCGGGTGACGAAGACCTTCATCCATTCGCGGCGGCGCTCTGACATCAGAACAGTTACCGAAGGGCGGGCACGTCCCGGATGTTCGATCCACCAGCCGATCACAAGCCATGCTGCGATGATCGCTGCAACAGCAATCCAGTCCAGCATGGTGAGAAGGGCCATATGTTCGAGCATCTGCATGGAGAATGTGTAGCCACTTCCCTAAACACTTGCCAGACGGCCAAATTGGTAATATCTTTTTACCAATCATTCTCGAAGGGGAGTCGTCACATGGAAATGCCCATCCCGAGCGCATCGGTCCTGTCCCGCAAGGACCAGATCGTCGCCCGCCTCAAAGAGGTCCTGCCTGCAGACTCCGTGATCTCGGACGAGCGCGAGACCCGCGCCTATGAATGCGACGCGCTGACCGCCTACAAATGTCCACCGCTCTGCGCGGTGCTCCCGGTGAATACGGCCGAGGTCTCGGCGGTCCTCAAGATTTGTCACCAGATGGGCGTGCCCGTCGTGCCACGCGGCGCGGGCACCTCGCTCGCCGGTGGCTCGCTGCCGACAGTGGACAGCGTGATCCTTGGCGTGGCCAAGATGAACAGCGTGATCGAGACCAACTATGCCGACCGCTACATCAAGGTGCAGACGGGACGCACGAACCTCTCTGTCACCGGTGCGGTGGAAACCAACGGGTTCTTCTATGCGCCCGATCCCTCAAGCCAGCTTGCTTGTGCGATTGCGGGGAATATCGCCATGAACTCGGGCGGGGCGCATTGCCTCAAGTACGGGGTGACCACCAACAACCTGATGGGCGTCACTATGGTCCTGATGGATGGCACAGTGGTCGAGATCGGCGGCGCGCATCTGGATGCGGGCGGTCTGGACCTGTTGGGTGTGATCTGCGGGTCCGAGGGACAGTTGGGCGTGGTGACCGAGGCGACCCTGCGCATCCTGCACAAACCCGAAGGCGCGCGCCCCGTGCTGATGGGCTATGACAACTCGGAAACCGCGGGTCAGGTTGTGACCGACATCATCAAGGCGGGTATCCTGCCGGTGGCTATCGAATTCATGGACCGCCCCTGTATTGAGGCCACCGAAGCCTTTGCCAAGGCGGGTTACCCGATGTGCGAGGCGCTGCTGATCCTCGAGGTCGAAGGTTCCGACGCCGAGATCGACGCGCAATTGAAACTGATTATGGAAATCGCGCAAAAGCATAACCCGGTTGAATTGCGCGAGGCCCGCGATGCTGACGAGGCGGGCCGCATCTGGCTAGGGCGCAAATCCGCCTTTGGCGCGATGGGTCAGATCAACGACTACATGTGCCTTGATGGGACGATCCCTGTTTCCTCTCTGCCTTACGTGCTCAAGCGCATCGGCGAGATGTCCAAGGAATTCGGGCTGGATGTGGGCAACGTCTTCCATGCAGGTGACGGCAACATGCATCCGCTGATCCTGTTCGATGCCAACAAGCCCGGTGATCTCGAAACCTGCGAAGCGTTCGGGGCCGAAATCCTGAAACTCTGCGTCGAGGTGGGCGGTTGCCTGACCGGCGAACATGGGGTGGGCATCGAAAAGCGCGATCTGATGAACGTGCAATACAACCCCGCCGACCTCGAAGCGCAAATGGCCGTGAAGGATATCTTCGATCCCGCATGGCTGCTGAATGCGGCCAAGGTTTTTCCGCTGGACACCTCCGACACGCGTCGGGCGGCATAGGGGGCGTTGTCCCCGCCGCCTTTGGCGGCTCCCCCAAGGAATTTGGAAACAAGAGAAGGCCGTTATGACGCCCAAGACAGAAGACGAACTGGCCCAGATGATCAAAGGGGCAAACGGCCCGCTGCGCATACAGGGTGGCGGGACACGCCCCATCGGCCGCGCCGAGGGCGAGGTGCTGAGCACCTCTGCCATGAGCGGGATCTCCCTCTATGAACCCGGTGCGCTGACCATCGTGGCTGGTGCAGGGACGCCCGTTGCGGAGATCGAAAAGACACTCGCGGCCGAAAACCAGCGGCTGGCCTTCGAGCCGATGGATCACCGCGCGTTGCTGGGCACCAGTGGCACCCCAACGCTTGGCGGTATGGCGGCAGCGAATGTCTCGGGACCGCGCCGGATCACGGTCGGGGCCTGCCGCGATTTCATGCTGGGCGTGCGCTTTGTCGATGGCGCGGGCAACATCATCAAGAACGGTGGACGCGTGATGAAGAACGTCACGGGCTACGATCTGGTCAAGCTCATGGCAGGGTCATACGGAACGCTGGGTGTCCTGACCGAGGTGTCCCTCAAGGTGCTGCCGAATGTCGAGACAACCGGCACGCTGATGATTTCGGGGCTGTCAGACAAGGACGCGATTACGGCCCTTTCCGCGGCCCTCGGATCGCCATTCGAGGCCACTGGGGCGGCGCATTTCCCGACAGCCGACGGCGGGCCGCTGACGCTGGTGCGGATCGAAGGATTTGAAGACTCAGTGCGCTACCGCGCGGATCGCCTGAAAGAGGTGCTGGGCACCTTTGGCGACGTCACCGTCGAGATCGGCGCGGATGCAAGCCGCTGGCACGCGGTCCGCGACGTCGCTGCACTTGCCGGTCAGGACGGCGATATCTGGCGCATTTCCGCCAAGCCTTCAGACGCGCCCGAACTGGTGGCAAAGATGGAAGCGAAAGCGGTGCAATACGACTGGGGCGGCGGTCTGGTCTGGGCGTTGACCGACGCAGGCCGCGACCTGCGTGCAGCTCTCGGGCCCTTTGACGGCCACGCCACGCTGATCCGTGGCAGTGCGGCCCTGCCGGCCTTCCATCCCGAACCCGCACCACTGGCCGCTATCTCTGCCGGCCTGCGCGCAAAATTCTACCCACGCGGCATTCTCAACCCCGGGATCATGACCTGATGCAGACGACATTCACACCAGACCAGCTCAAAGACCCCGGCATCGCGCGCTCGAACGAGATTCTGCGCTCCTGCGTGCATTGCGGCTTCTGCACAGCGACCTGCCCGACCTATCAGGTTTTGGGCGATGAACTCGATAGCCCGCGCGGGCGTATCTACCTGATCAAGGATATGCTCGAGAACAACCGCAAGCCGGACGAGAAGACGGTCAAACACATCGACCGCTGCCTGTCCTGTCTGGCCTGTATGACGACATGTCCATCGGGCGTGCATTACATGCACCTTGTTGATCATGCGCGGGCCTATATCGAAAAGAACTATGACCGCCCGTGGTCGGACCGCGCGCTCCGCTGGATCCTCGCCCGGATCCTGCCCTATCCGATGCGCTTCCGTGTGGCGCTACTAGGCGCCAAGATCGGCAAGCCCTATGCAAAGTGGATGCCGGACGTGCGCCTGCGCGCCATGCTGGAAATGGCCCCGAAAACCATTCCGCCTGTCAGCCGTAATGATGATCCGCAGACCTTCCCTGCCAAAGACAAGAAGATGCGCGTGGCCCTGATGACCGGCTGCGCCCAGCGCGCGCTGAACACCGATATCAATGATTCAACCATCCGGCTGCTGACCCGTCTGGGGGCAGAGGTCGTTATCGCCGAAGGTGCGGGCTGCTGCGGCGCGCTGACCCATCACATGGGCAAAGAGGGTGAAAGCCACGCAACAGCGGCCAAGAACATCCGCGCATGGGCCAAAGAGATGGATGGTGAGGGGCTTGACGCCATCGTCATAAACACCTCGGGTTGCGGCACGACGGTCAAGGACTACGGCCATATGTTCCGCAATGACGCGAAGCTGGCCGATGACGCCGCGCGGGTCTCGTCCATCGCGATGGATGTCTCGGAAATCCTGATGAAGCTGGACATGCCCGCAAGCGGGGACAAGGGCACCAAGGTTGCCTATCACGCGGCCTGCTCGCTGCAGCACGGGCAGAAGATCAAGACCTATCCCAAGGACCTTCTCAAGAAGGCCGGCTTCACGGTGCTGGAGCCCGCTGACAGCCATCTTTGCTGTGGCTCGGCCGGCACCTATAACCTGATGCAGCCGGAAATCTCCAAACAGCTCAAGGCGCGCAAGGTGCGGACACTCGAGGCGCTGACCCCCGATATCATCGCCGCCGGCAATATCGGCTGCATGATGCAGATCGGTGGCGGGACCGAGGTGCCGATTGTACATACCGTCGAACTTCTCGACTGGGCGACAGGTGGTCCGCAGCCTCCAGCACTGACCGCCCCCGGCAAGCGCGAGCCGCAAATTCCGATCTTGCGCTGATGCCTTAATCCTGCCCAATCTGTTGGCCAGTCTGTGCGCAAGCGGAGGACGGTCCAACAGATGCGGCGCCTGTTTGTCATTTTGGCTTTGATGCTGGGTTTATGCGGCAGCGCATCAGCCCAGGACACACCACTTGTGCCTTTGCAGACACGGCAGGACAGCACCGGCTGGGATGCGGTGGGGCGGCTTGATATAGCTGGTAAGGGGTTTTGCACTGCAGCCCTGATCCGTGAGCATCTGATCCTGACGGCGGCCCATTGCCTCTACAACCAGGATGGCAGCCTGATTCCGGCCGAGCGGTTCTCGTTTCAGGCAGGTTTCCGCAATGGCAGGGCCGAGGCCACGCGGGCTATCCGCCGGACCATCCCGCACCCCGACTATCTGTTCGGCAACGGACAACCTGTCCCGCAGGGTGTGGCCGTGGATATCGCCCTGCTGGAACTCTCGCGCCCGATCCGGACCACCCGCATCCGTCCTTACGAGACAACAGCCTACCCGATCACCGGCGACCGCGTGCGCGTTGTCTCCTACGGGCGGGGCCGCGAGAATGCACCGAGCCTGCAAGAGGTTTGCGGTGTCCTCGGGCGCCAGACCGGTGTGATCGTGATGAATTGCGAGGTGGCCTACGGATCAAGCGGCGCGCCGGTCTTTATGGACGTACGCGGTGAGACCCGGATTGTCTCGGTGGTCTCGGCAATGGCGCAGGTCAATGGTGAGCCGGTCTCGCTGGGGACATCACTGCGCCAGCCGCTGAACCAGTTGATGGCGCATTATGCCGCGCTGCCGCCATCGCTCCCGAATGGCAACCAGCGCCTTTTTCTGGGGTCCGAGCGGCGCGATACGGGCGCGAAATTCGTCTCTCCCTGAGTCTCTTGAAAGCTGATTTCAGCCTTCCCACATGGAAGCTATCGGGATGCCAATGATGGGTCCCGTCATCAAAGGTCTGTCCCTTATGGGAAGGCTGAACACTGTTATCGCTTATGAAAGGATGACCCAAATGCGTGCATTTGATCTGACACCCCTGTACCGTGCCACCGTTGGTTTTGACCAGATTGCCGATCTGATGGATCGTGCGCTTGCCAGCGATGTCGGCCAGAACAGCTATCCCCCATACAACATCGAAAAGACCGCCGAGGATGCATGGCGTATCTCGATCGCCGTTGCAGGTTTCTCGGATGACGAACTTGCCATTGAATTGAAAGACCGCGCCTTGCATGTGACCGGTCGCAAGGCGAACGAGGACACCGAGCGCACCTTCCTGCACCGTGGCATCGCGACCCGTGCCTTCGAGCGCCGCTTTACCCTTGCCGACCACGTCAAGGTGACAGGTGCCAGCCATGAAAACGGCATGCTGCACATTGATCTTGTGCGTGAAGTGCCCGAGTCGCTCAAGCCGCGCCGGATCGCAATCTCCAGTGACCGTAAGGTCAGCGACGCGAACCTCGTCGAGGCTGAATCGATCAACTAATCCTGGAAATACGGATCTCGACGCCACCCCCAATGGGGTGGCGTCTTGCTTTACTGGGTAACCACGCCCCTGCAATCCGCATAGGTCCGCAACGGGATGCTCTGACCCGGGAAGAGAATCCTCTCTTCGCCGACCGTCACGATGAACCCGACTTCGGTCGCCATCCAGCTGCCCTGACCATAGTCAAGACTGAGCGCATCGCAGGCGCGGCCGAGATAGAGCGTGTCTCCGACTTTCAATTGGGGTTGGATACTGCTGTCGGTCAGCATCTCGTCCAGTTGGCGCTCGGTTACTTCGAGAACGGCACCATACCGGTTTTCTGTGTAGCTAAACATGCCACCGCCGGAAGAAATATAATGTCCCGGCTCGGTCGCGAAAGCCGGGAGGGCCCCAGCCACCAGAGCGGCAAGAAACAAGTGCCGCATAACAATTCCCCTACTACTAGTGGGCTTGCGCCCAGTTACTTCCCTGCCCCGCATCAACAACCAGTTGCACATCGAGCTTCACGGCTGGGTCACTCGCAGTCTCCATCACTTCGCGCGCGCGATCAACCAGCCCGTCCTCAGCCCCCTCTTCAACTTCGAAGATCAGCTCGTCATGCACCTGCAAAAGCATCTTGGCGGGCAGGTCAGCTATGGCCTTGGGCATCCGGATCATGGCGCGGCGGATCACATCAGCCGCGGTCCCCTGAATGGGTGCGTTAATCGCCGCGCGGCGGGCAAAACCCGCGTGCGGGCCCTTGGCGTTGATTTCGGGCGTGTTGATCTTGCGGCCAAAGAGCGTCTGGACATAGCCATGCTTTTTGGCGAATGCGACCGTGTCATCCATATAGGCGCGGATACCGGGGAAGCGTTCGAAATAGCGGTCAATGAAGCCCTGCGCCTCGCCGCGCGGGATGCGCAGGTTCCGCGCCAGACCAAAGCCCGAGATGCCGTAGATCACACCGAAGTTGATCGCCTTGGCCTGACGGCGGATGTCCGGCGTCATCTCGTCCAGCGGCACATCGAACATCTCTGAGGCGGTCATCGCGTGAATGTCGAGCCCGTCGCGGAACGCCTGTTTCAGCGCGTCGATGCCCGCGATATGCGCCAGAATCCGCAATTCGATCTGGGAATAATCGAGGCTGACAATCACTTTACCTTCCTCGGCCACGAAAGCCTCGCGGATGCGGCGGCCCTCTTCGGAGCGGACGGGGATGTTCTGCAAGTTCGGATCGGTCGAAGCCAGACGGCCCGTGTTGGCCCCCGCAATCGAATAGGAGGTATGAACGCGGCCTGTGTCCTTGTTGATATGCTCCTGCAGGGCGTCGGTATATGTCGACTTGAGCTTTGACAGCTGCCGCCAGTCAAGGACCAGCCCCGGCAATTCATGCTCGGTTGCGAGGTCTTCCAAGATGTCGGCACCGGTCGCATAGGCCCCTGTCTTGCCCTTCTTGCCACCGGGCAGACCCATTTCGTCAAACAGGATTTCGCCCAACTGCTTGGGCGAACCCACATTAAAAGGCCGCCCCGCCTTTTCCTGAATCTCGGCCTCGAGCCCCGCCATCTTCTGTGCAAAAGCGTTGGACATGCGTGACAGCGTATCGCGGTCCACCTTGATCCCGTCACGCTCCATCTGGGCGAGCACTGGGATCAGCGGGCGCTCCATAGTTTCGTAGACAGTCGTGACATGCCTGGCGTGCAGTTGCGGCTTGAACATCTGCCAAAGGCGCAAGGTGATATCGGCGTCCTCGGCTGCATATTTTGTCGCGTCGTCGATGGAGACACGGTCAAAGGTGATCGCGGATTTCCCCGACCCCAAAAGCGGTTTGATCGGGATCGGCTGATGGCCGAGGTAACGCTCTGACAGCACATCCATCCCGTGGTTATGCAAGCCCGCATGCATCGCATAGGACATCAGCATCGTGTCATCGATCGGGGCCATATCGACACCATAGCGGGCAAAGATCTTAGCATCGTATTTCATGTTCTGGCCGATCTTGATGATCGCGTCGTCTTCCAGAACCGGCTTGAGCAGGGCGAGACAGTCCTCAAGGCCCATCTGCCCTTCGGCCAATTCATCCGAGCCAAAAAGATCGTCCGAAGCAGCGGATTTGTGGCCCAGAGGGATGTAGCACGCCTTGCCCGGCTCAACCGCCAACGAGATACCGACCAGATCGGCGATCATCTCGTTCAGGCCCGTGGTCTCGGTATCGACAGCCACATAGCCCCGCTCGCGGATCAGGTTGATCCAGAGCTGCAGGGACGCCGCATCGCGGACGCATTCATAGAACTCGGTCGCAAACTCCACCTTGTCAGGAATGGCCGTTGCTTCTTCTTCGATCTGTGGCGCAACCTCGATCAACGGCGCCTCGACACCCAGTTTCTCGGCAATGCGTTTGGTGACGGTGCGGAATTCCATCTCGGCGAGGAACCCCATCAGCACTTCGGGATCAGGGTCACGGATTTCCAGATCGTCGAGGGTGAAGTCCAGCGTCATGTTGCAATCGAGTTGCACCAGCCTTTTCGACAGTTCGATCTGCGCACGGTTCTCGAGCAGGGTCTCGCGGCGCTTGGGCTGCTTGATCTCGCCGGCTCGGTCCAACAGGGTCTCCAGATCGCCGTATTCGTTGATGAGCAGAGCCGCTGTCTTGATCCCGATCCCCGGTGCGCCGGGCACGTTATCAACCGAGTCACCCGCCAGCGCCTGCACATCCACAACGCGCTCTGGGCCGACCCCGAATTTCTCGATCACGCCGTCACGATCAACGCGCTTGTTCTTCATCGGGTCGAGCATCTCGACCCCGTCGCCCACAAGCTGCATCAGGTCCTTGTCGGAGGAGACAATCGTGACCCGCCCGCCCGCATCGCGCGCCTGATGCGCGAGGGTGGCAATGATGTCGTCAGCTTCGAACCCTTCCATCTCTTCGCAGGCGATGTTGAAGGCTTTGGTGGCCACGCGGGTCAGCGGGATCTGCGGGCGCAGGTCCTCGGGCATCTCGTCGCGGTTGGCCTTGTATTGATCATAGAGGTCGTTGCGGAACGTATGGCTGCCCTTGTCAAAGATCACGGCCACATGGGTCGCGGCATCGGCGCCGTTGTTTCCTTCGACATAGCGCTGGAGCATGTTGACGAAACCGCTCACCGCGCCAACCGGGAGGCCGTCGGATTTGCGCGTCAGCGGCGGCAGCGCGTGATAGGCGCGAAAGATGAACGCCGATCCGTCGATCAGATGCAGGTGACAGCCTTTGCCGAACGCCATGTTGAACCCCCGTTGTTTCGAAAGAAACCTATACGCGCGGCACTGGGGGGTCTAGGGCGGAAGGGGCTTTGCCCCCGCGCCTGCGGCGCTCCCCCAGGATATTTTTGGGCCAATAATAATCAGTGCTGGGACTTGATGAAGGTGCCGTTCCGCAGGTCCTTCATCGCCTGCATCAACTCGGCCTGTGTGTTCATCACGATCGGCCCGTGCCACGCCACCGGTTCCTGTATCGGGCGGCCCGCGACCAGAAGGAAACGCACGCCCTCGGGGCCTGCCTGTACGGTCACCTCGTCACCGTTGCCAAAGCGCACAAGTGTGCGGTTGCCGGTCATGTCACGGATATTGATCTCCTGTCCCGCAACCTCTTTTTCCACACGCACGCCGATGGGATCGGCAGCATCCGAGAAGCGGCCCTGCCCCGCAAAGACATACGCAAAGGCATTGGCGCGGGTGTCCACAGGCAGCGTCTTGCGCGTATTCGGCGGCACCGAGACATCAAGGTAGAGCGGCTCGGCGGCAATGCCGTCAACCGGCCCTGCCTTGCCCCAGAAATGACCGGTGATGACCTTCACCCGCGTGCCGTCATCGTCGATGATTTCGGGGATATCGCTTCCCTGGAGGTCCTGATAGCGCGGCGCGGTCATTTTCAGCGAGGACGGCAGGTTCGCCCAAAGCTGGAAACCGTGCATCTGGCCGGCAACATTCCCTTTAGGCATCTCCTGATGCAGGATACCCGATCCTGCCGTCATCCACTGTACCGAGCCCGCGCCGAGCGTGCCTACATTGCCGAGGCTGTCACCATGCGCGACCTCGCCTTCGAGAACATAGGTGATGGTCTCGATCCCGCGGTGCGGATGCCATGGGAAGCCCTTTTCATAGTGCTTAGGGATATCGTTGCGGAAATCATCGAGCAGCAGAAAGGGATCGCTCTCGGAGGGATCGCCAAACCCGAAGACGCGGTGGAGATGGACGCCAGCACCCTCCATTGTGGGTTGGGCGCGGGTGGTCTGGGTGACAGGACGGAAGGTCATGGCAGGGCTCCTCTCTGGGTTACCTTACCACATATTACGCGGCGCTATTCCGGAAAACGCGCGATGCCGAACAGAATTTGTGCGCAATCCGCGAAGGCGGATCAGACTTTGCCTTCAAAGTCCTTGTGGACCAGCTTGGCGTCGCAATAGGGGCATTCGATCCAGCCATGCTCCTGCGGGATCTGCAGCCAGACACGGGGATGACCCAACGCACCCTCGCCGCCGTCACAGGCAACGCGCCAGTCATTGACAATCTTGGTCTCGGGTGCAGGTGTCGTCATGTTGTGCTCTCATCCGGTTGCCGCGCGTGGCTCCGCGCTTTAGATCAAGGCGGGTATACCTGAGCCGCGTCGCGGGGAAAAGACTGACATGACCGACAATGCCATCGAAATCCGGGGACTGAAGAAGACCTACCGCGCCACCGGACGGAGTGCCGCGAAAGAGGCGCTCAAGGGAATCGATCTCGATATCCCGAGCGGGTGCATCTTCGGGCTGCTCGGGCCGAACGGCGCAGGGAAATCGACCCTGATCAACATTCTGGCCGGTCTGGTCACGAAATCCGCAGGGAAGGTGAAGATCTGGGGCTTTGATCAGGACCAGAACCCGCGCCAGTCGCGCGCGGCCATCGGTGTGATGCCACAGGAACCGCACCTTGATCCGTTCTTCACCCCTGCGGGTTCACTTGATGTACAGGCGGGGCTTTACGGCGTGCCCAAAGCACAGCGGCGCACGGCAGAAATCCTTGAGCTGATTGGTTTGTCAGACAAGGCCAACGCCTATGCGCGCTCGCTCTCGGGCGGTATGCGCCGCAGGCTGCTCTTGGGCAAGGCGCTGGTGCATTCGCCGCAGATCCTCGTGCTTGACGAACCAACCGCCGGCGTAGATATTGAATTGCGCAACATGCTCTGGGCCAATGTGCGCAAGCTCAGTGAGCAGGGCATGACGATTATCCTGACAACGCACTACCTCGAAGAAGCCGAGGAGATGTGTGACGACATCGCGATCATCAACCATGGCGAAGTGATCGTGCGCGACAGCACTGCCAACCTGCTCGGGCGGCTGGACAGCAAGACTCTTGTCATCACGCCCGAGAACGACTGCCCGCTGCCTGCCCTGCCCGATCACATCACTGGCGAAAAACACGCTGACGGCACGCTGACCTTTACCTATCAGAGCGGTCAGACGCCTGCAGATGCGATCCTGTCACTGGTGCGCGAGGCAGGGATCACCATCAAGGACGTGAAGACGCAGGAGGCGCATCTCGAGGATGTCTTCCTGTCGCTAACCTCATCGCGCTGATTTCTTTCTCTCAAGAAACTCCCGCCGGAGGCACAGACCCTTTCACAACTGGCGCAGGGGCCTAGCCCTGCAGCATCCGCCCCAGTGGCCGACCGCCCAAGATATGCATGTGGTAGTGTGGCACGTCCTGCACGCCATGGGCGCGGGTGTTGGAGATGCTGCGGAACCCTTCCTCGACGCCGGTGATCCGGCAGACCTCGGCCACGGCCTGCATGAAGCCGACCTGTTCTTCAGGGCTGGCATCGCGGGCAAAGTGGTCAAGGCTCATGTAGGGGCCTTTGGGGATGATCAGCACATGCACAGGCGCCTGCGGGGCGATATCCTCGAAGGCAAGCGCGTGGTCGTTTTCATAGACCGTCTTGTTGGGAATTTCCCCGCGCAGGATTTTGGCAAAGATGTTTTGGTCGTCGTAGGCAAAGTCCATGGGTTTCCTCAATCAACAAAGAGATAGGGTGTCTCGGCCAGTTGCCGCGCCACCTGGGGCGAGACACTGAGAAACTGGGCGATGGCTGCGGCATTCTCGTCCAGCGAGGCCGTCTCGCGCAAGCGCGAGACGTTCGAAAAGGCCGCGTCGCGGATCGCTTCGCGCTCGAAGATCATATCAGATCGGATCGTGGGCAACAGGCGCGCGCTTGTGCAGGCTGTTCTCGATTCCACCAAGATCGGGAAGTGACCTGTGATCCTCGTTGAACAGATATTCCATCGCAGGAATGCCTGTGTGTTGATTGATCGCAGCCACCAGACGTTTGGCGACATGCCATTTCTTGCAGGCGATGATCATCAGCTCGCGGCTACGCCCCAGCGACGTATCGCGTTCCCAGAACCGCTGGGCAAACCGCCGCCCCACCCGTCCGCGTTTGGTCAGAAAGTGGAAAAGACGCAGGCCCTCGCCTGTGACGGTAAAATCCATGCGGTCGCTGGCGTAGAGAGCGCCGAGCCGCTCGCGCAAATCATGCGCCTCCGGGCTGATCTTGCGCGCGAACAGGCCGTTCTGGCTGAGCAGAAGATCATAGTGATCATTGTAGAAGGTGATCGGCTTCCCGTAGTCGGAGAACATCAGGAAGGTCAGCGTTCGGTTCTCGATCGCACGCCCGGGGACCAGATAACGGACGAGGGCCTGGAAGAAGGTCTCGTCCGGGATCCAGGTTGTCCGGAAGAAGCGCATCACGTCGCGGCGGGATTGGGCACACTCGAGCACCGCTTCAACGGTCTGGCGGCGCAGGCACCACCACTGGCTGCCGATCATCACGCGGATATCC
>CAXQAV010000225.1:0-9891 GCA_964221795.1 Luminiphilus sp.
CCAGACGCGCTTGCCCTGCTGGCGGGCGCGTCTGGGGCGAGCCGCTGATCCAGCATCTGACGCTGGACGAAAGCGAATATTTCAACGCAGACTGGGACCATGCCGCGCGCCGCGTCATGTCTCCGCCGTTCCGCAACAAGAAACATCAGGACAGCCTGTGGGCCGGTCTGCAGTCTGGTTCGCTTTCGGTTGTGGCAACGGACCACTGCGCTTTCACGACCGAGCAGAAACGCTATGGCGTCGGCGATTTCACCAAGATCCCGAACGGGACCGGTGGGCTTGAGGACCGGATGCCGATGCTCTGGACCCATGGGGTGGCCACGGGCCGTCTGACGCCGAACGAGTTTGTGGCTGTCACCTCGACCAATATCGCCAAGATCCTCAACTGCTACCCCAAGAAGGGCGCGATCCTCGTCGGCGCAGATGCCGATATCGTCGTCTGGGATCCGAACAAGGAAAAGACCATCACAGCGGGCGCGCAGCAGTCGGCCATCGACTACAACGTCTTCGAGGGCCAGAAGGTCAAAGGCCTGTCGCGCTTCACACTGACCCGCGGCAAGGTAGCGATCCATGACGGCGAGGTGCGGACAGAGGAAGGCCACGGCAAGTTCATCAAACGTCCCGGGAATGGTGTGACGAACCAGGCGCTGAGTACGTGGAAGGAACTGACGGCCCCGCGGCCTGTGGAACGGACGGGTGTTCCGGCAACGGGGGTCTAAGCCCCCAATGCAAAATTTCAAAAGTAAGCGTAGGTCCTGACCTCATGACTGCACCGGTAATTTCTGCCAGTTCTCTGGACCTCACTTTCCAGACAAACGACGGGCCAGTTCATGCGCTCAAGGATGTGAATCTGGACATCCAGAAAGGTGATTTTGTCTCCTTCATCGGTCCGTCTGGCTGCGGCAAGACGACTTTCCTGCGCTGCATCGCGGGCCTTGAGGCCCCGACCGGAGGCGAGATCACCGTCAACGGCATGTCACCCGACGAAGCCCGCCGCGCGCGTGCCTACGGCTATGTCTTTCAGGCCGCGGGGCTTTATCCGTGGCGGACTATCGGAGGCAATATCCGCCTGCCATTGGAGATCATGGGCTTTTCAGAGGCCGAGAAGAAAGAGCGCGTGGCCCGCGTTCTGGAACTGGTTGAACTGGCGGGGTTTGAAAAGAAATACCCTTGGCAGCTTTCTGGCGGAATGCAGCAGCGCGCCAGCATCGCCCGCGCGCTGGCCTTTGATGCCGATATCCTTTTGATGGATGAGCCCTTTGGCGCGCTGGATGAAATCGTGCGCGATCACCTCAACGAGCAGTTGCTGCATCTCTGGGCGCGCACGGAAAAGACCATCGGTTTTGTCACCCACTCGATCCCCGAAGCCGTGTATCTATCGACCAAGATCGTGGTGATGTCACCGCGTCCGGGCCGGATCACGGATGTGATCGAAAGCCCGCTGCCGAAGGAGCGGCCGCTGGATATCCGCGACAGCCGCGAATTCATCGACGTGGCCCATCGTGTGCGTGAGGGGCTGAGGGCGGGGCATGTGGATGAGTAACCTCCGATGAAGTCCATCCTCCCCATCGCAACAATAGTGGCGGCAATCTTTGCCATCTGGACGGCCTCGGTCGTCCCGATGAACATCCACCTGACCGCCGATATGGCCGCGCGTCAGGACATCGCCGTGACGCCCGAGACCCCTGCCGAGCGCAAAGAGGTCGGGGCGATTTCGCTTGCGTTGCAGAACACCGGCATATGGGGGATGACCTATTCGTTGGAACGGCCGAACCTGCCGTCGCCGCATCAGGTCGGGGCCGAGCTTTACACAACAGTATTCACAGTCGCACCTACCTCACGGCGCAGTCTGATCTATCATGCCTGGGTCACACTGTCGGCGACTCTGCTGGGTTTCGTGATCGGTTCGGCAGCGGGCATCCTGCTGGCCGTGGGAATCGTGTATAACCGGACCATGGACAAGTCGGTGATGCCTTGGGCGATCACCTCGCAGACCATCCCGATCCTTGCGCTGGCCCCGATGGTGATCGTGATGCTGGGATCGATCGGGATTCAGGGCCTGCTGCCCAAGTCGATCATCTCGGCCTATCTGAGTTTCTTTCCGGTGGTTGTCGGCATGGTCAAAGGTCTGCGCAGTCCTGACCACATGCAGCTTGATCTGCTCAAGACCTATAGCGCGAGCGGCAGCCAGGGCTTCTGGAAACTGCGGCTGCCGGCATCGATGCCCTATCTTTTTGCATCGCTGAAGATTGGTATTTCGGCCTCTCTGGTCGGAGCGATCGTCGGAGAATTGCCGACAGGCGCGCGTGCGGGCTTCGGCGCACGGATGCTGGTCGGGGATCAGTATGGGCAACCGATCGTCACATGGGCGGCGCTCTTTGGTGCGGCAATCACCGCGGCACTTCTGGTCGCCCTGATTAGTGCGGTCGAGCGCGGCACGCTGCGCCGGATGGGCATGGGGGCGGCAGCATGATGGCCTGGCTGATCGCTCTTGCAATCTGGGCCGCCGGCTGGTGGCTGAACGCGCGGCTTGCGGCAAGTGCGCAGTCTGACAGTCGGCTGGTTTCGCTGGCCATTCCGGCGATCTTTGGCATGACACTGATTGCGATGTGGCAGGTACTGGTGACGATGCTGGAGGTCAGCGCGGTGATCCTGCCCGCCCCCTCGGCCATCGCCGCACAATTCGCAGAGTCGATCCCGACACTCATCGCGGATTTCAACCAGACCATCGTCAAAGGGGCGATGACGGGCTACGTCTGCGGGATGATTGCGGCTTTCGCTGTTGCCCTGCTCGCCGACCGCTCGCCCTTCCTGACACGGGGTATTCTTCCTGTGGGCGGCTTTATGGCGGCACTGCCGATCGTCGGGACCGCGCCGATCTTCGTCAAATGGCTGGGCAGCGGCTGGGAGTCCAAAGCAGCCGTCGTCGCGGTCATGGTCTTCTTCCCGATTCTTGTGAATACCGTCGCCGGCCTGAAGGATGCCACGGCCATGCAACGTGACCTGATGCGCACTTACGGTGCGGGCTACTGGCCGACCCTGCTCAAGCTGCGGGTACCAGCCGCCCTGCCCTTCATCTTCAACGGGCTGAAGATCGCGACAACACTTGCCCTGATCGGCGCCATTGTTGCCGAATTTTTCGGCTCTCCTACGGTTGGCATGGGTTTCCGGATTTCCACATCCGTCGGCCAGCTTGCCATGGACATGGTCTGGGCAGAGATTGTGGTCGCAGCTCTTGCCGGTTCCGCCTTCTACGGGGCAATCGCCCTTTTGGAAAAACGGGTCACCTTCTGGCACCCGTCGCAACGATAAGAAAGCAACAAACGCTCAACGACAAAAACCTGACACTGGAGGTCAAAATGAAGAACATGATCAAATACGCAGCTCTCGCCGCCGGCCTGACGACCGGCACGGGTGCCTTTGCGGACGCACATGCCAATGACGTCACACTGCAGCTGCAGTGGGTCACGCAGTCGCAATTCGCCGGCTACTATGTGGCACTGGAAAAAGGCTTTTACGAGGAAGAAGGTCTGGACGTGACCATTCTGCCCGGCGGCCCCGATATCGCTCCTCCGCAGGTTCTCGCAGGTGGTGGCGCTGACGTCATGCTGAACTGGATGCCTTCGGCCCTCGCAGCCCGTGAGCGTGGCCTGCCGGTGGTCAACATCGCGCAGCCCTTTGTTTCCTCGGGCCTCATGCTGACCTGCTGGAAAGACACAGGCATCGAAAGCGTTGAAGACTTCCGCGGCAAGACCATCGGCGTGTGGTTCTTTGGCAACGAGTACCCCTTCCTGAGCTGGATGAGCCAGGCCGGGATCCCAACGGATGGCGGTGAAGACGGCGTGACGGTCCTCAAGCAGGGCTTCAACGTCGATCCACTCCTGAACCGCGAGGCCGACTGCATCTCGACGATGACATACAATGAATATGGTCAGGTGCTGGATGCGGGCGTCAGCCCTGACGAGCTGGTCACCTTCAAATACGAGGATCAGGGCGTCGCCACGCTTGAAGACGGCATGTATGTGCTTGAAGAAAACCTCGATGATCCGGTCTTTGTCGACAAGATGGTCCGCTTTGTGCGTGCCTCGATGAAAGGCTGGAAATATGCCGAGGCAAACGTGGAAGAGGCTGCCGAGATCATCGTCGAATACGATGAAACAGGTGCGCAGTCGCTCGCTGCACAGACCCGCATGATGGGCGAAATCGCCAAGCTCACACAGGGTAGCGCTGGCGCTCTTGATGTGGCCGCCTATCAGCGGACCGTTGACACGCTTCTGGCCGGCGGCTCCGATCCGGTGATCTCGGCCGAACCTGTGGGTGCTTACACAACAGTGATCACCGATCAGGCCCTGAACTGATCCGCGCAACCATTTGACAGGATTCCGGGCCGCAAAAAGTGCGGCCCGGACACGGCAAGCGGGGTGACGCTGCAAAAGTGCGGCATAGGAGCACCTTTGGAAGTTCCCGCTGAAGCCAACTTGCCGGACCCCCTGAAGGATGGTCCGTCCGACGCAAAGCGAAATCCCCAGAAAACGCAGGCTGCCGACTTTACCACGCAAAGCAGGGCATCAGGCCGGCAACATGACGGTTGATTTCTCGAACATCGTACCAAGGTGCTGAGGTTTTGACGGGAGTCTACTGAAGGACTGCAGTGTCACCTTGGCCTAGTTGGGAATGACAGTCCCTTGTGTGTGCGTTCGGGAGAACATCTGCGATCGGTTAAGCCAAACCACAACAACAGTCACAGCAATAAATATCCAGGTGTCCCAAGGTTGGGCATCAGACCAGAACGGGATGATCAACTGCCAGTGAAAAAGAACAGGCAATAGCAGGCCGCCTCCTGAGGCATTGAAGATGGGTGTCACGAGAATTGCCAGCGTAACACATCCAACCAAGAAGAGCGGCAGGTTCCAATCCGCATAGACTGTTCCGGAAAGATAGAATGCCGGAATGTGCCATACTCCCCAGACCACACCGATGATGGCTCCGGCCCAGATTGGTGCGACGAAGCGTTGCAGAATTGGCTGCGCAACGCCTCGCCACCCGAACTCTTCGACTGGCCCGAGAAAAAGCATGATGACGGCCAAGACGATGAACTGCCCCGCGCCATCTTCCATCGGCGCTGATAGTGGGCCACCCTTGATCAGCGAACCGGCCATGAAGCCGAGCGGCAGCCCTATAAGGACCAGCGCCCACCAAATCGGATGGCACCTCCATAAGAACAAGCGTGAAAGGAACCGCTTGAGGCCACTCAGCCCACCATAAGCAAGCACGACAATGAAACCTGCCAGTCCGGGTCCCCAAGTCGCAACAAAGTAAAGTGGGTGCGCCCCCTCCAGTTCTCCGAACAATCCTGCGGCTTGCTCACGGAAGAAGATAAATGCTCCTGCAATTCCCCAAGTGATCGCAACGGTGACCAGAAAGAAATAGAGCAGCGCATGGGAGGGTACTTCGTGAAATGAACGCTTATCGACCTGTGACATCCGGCCCGCCCTTTCCCCGTATTTTGCAAAATCCTGAGAAAGTTACCTCGAACCATGCGACCGGTTCGTTGATGTGTGTCAATTCATCTTCAAAGGCGGACATCGACACGCACTTTGAAGCCGGTCACAGAGAGTGCGGCACCTTCAGCGTGCCTATATGCAATCAGCTGTCTCGTCGGCTTGGGCTAATTCTCCAAACGCACTGACTTTTGTCGGGTTCGATTACGTCTCCAGAGGATTGCACTGGCAACCTCCAAATTGAAATCCAGCATGCCGGTGGTTTGCTTCCGCGCACCTGCCTGTAATTCCCAGACAACCTCTCGGCACGAGGTCGCTTGGTGCAAAGTAATCACCGCTGGACAGTCCCCCTCGCTGTCGTGCCGTCCTATACCCGATGCAGGTATAGATCGTAATCCACATCCGCGATGGTGCGTGCCACACGGGCGTATTCCGCGGCCTTCACGGCGGTGAAGGTGCGGTGCATCTCTTCGCCCAGCGCCTCCTTGAGGAAGTCCGACCCCTGCGCAGCCGCGATCGCCGCATTCCAGTCGCGCGGAATCGTGCTGTCCGTATCCTCTGAATATCCGTTCCCCGTGGTCTCGGCACCCGGATCAATCTTTTCGGTGATCCCTTTGCGCATCGCGGCCAGGACCGTTGCTGCCACCAGATAAGGGTTCGCATCGACACCTGCCGGGCGGTGTTCGACACGGCGGGCAGCACGGTCGCCAGCGGGAACGCGGACCGCGACCGAACGGTTGTTCACACCCCATGTCGCCGAGACGGGCGCATAACTCTGGTTTGCAAAGCGCCGCCAGCTGTTGGCGTGCGGTGCAAAGACCAGCATGGACTCGCCCATTGTGCTGAGCATCCCGCCAATTGCGTGCCGCAGGATATCCGTCCACCCTGCCCCTGGTTCTTCGGCCATGACATTGCGACCATCCTCATCCCTGAGACTGACATGCAGATGCATGCCTGACCCTGCATAGTCTGCCAAAGGTTTGGCCATAAAACAGGCTGTCACCCCGTGCCGCCGCGCCTGCGCACGCACGATCCGCTTGAGCCGCACCAGATCGTCAGCAGCCTGCAGGATGTCGTTGCGATAGTGCAGCGTCAGTTCATACTGCCCCGGCGCATACTCCGAGATCAAAGTTTCGGCCTTGATCCCAGCGAGCTTGGCCCCCGCATAGATATCATCAAAAAGCGGCTGCATGCCGATCAGCTGGTCCACGGAATAGACCTCAGTTTTTGTCGAGCGTCGACCGTCCAGCACATCGCGCGCTGGCTGCACCCGCCCTATTGAGTCCCTTTCGCGGTCGAGCAGGAAGAACTCCAGCTCAAATGCGGCAGAGGGATAGAGGCCGAGTGCCGCCATGCCTTCGACCTGACGGGTCAACGCATGCCGCGGGTCGGACAGCATCGGCGTGCCGTCCAGATGATGCTGTGTCATGAACAGCTCGGCCCGTTGCGGAGAGGTGCAGTGCTGCAAAACCAGTGAGCCGGGGATGGGCCATGCGCGCAGGTCCCCATCGCCCTCGTCCCAGATCAGGCCCGTCTCATCAACGTCCTCGCCCACGATATCCAGCCCGAGGATCGAAATCGGCATGTGCCGGCCGCCACGGTAAAGCGCTTCGAGTTCATGACGCCGGATGATCTTGCCGCGGCCGATCCCGTTGGAGTCGTGCAGCATGATATCGATGGCCTCGACGTCGGGATGGGCCGCCAGAAAGGCCTGAGCTTCTTCCAGCGTTGCTCCGGTGGGGCAGTTATGCGTCAACGGTCTGTCCTTTCAGCGCCTCAAGCACCGCGGTGAATGCGGCGACTAGCCGGTCGATCTGTTTGAAGGTCGTCACCGGGCTGACCAGCATCATGTTATGAAAGGGCGCAATCAGGCAACCGCGATTCAGAAGGCCCAGATGCACGGCGCCTTCTACCTCTGGCAGATGCGCCTGTGCGGCCTCGGTCCCGTTGCGGAGTGGTCCGGGCGCGCAGATGAATTCGACCCGCGCTCCGACGCGGACCACATGCCATGGCAGCCCCGCAGCCGTGATCGCCCCTGACAGCCCCTCTGCCAAACGCGCAGCGCCTGCTTCCATATGGGCAAAGGCGTCAGGCGTCGCGACCTCGGCTAACGTGGCCTCGAGACAAGCGAACTGCATGGGGTTTCCAGCCAAGGTCGTCCCCATGCCCGAATGGCCTGCCTCGCGTTCGGCATCATAAGCGCGGAACCGTGCGGCGATCTCTTCGGTCATGCCCCAGAGTGCGGTCGGCATCCCCCCGGCCACGCATTTACCGACCACCAGCATATCGGATTTCAGCCCGTGCTGGCGCGCATAGCCACCCAAGCCGGACGACTGGGTATGAGTCTCGTCGATTATCAGGAGCGCGCCATGTTCGCTCGCAAGCGTGCTCAAACCTTCGAGGAACCCGTCCTCAGGCAGGACCATGCAGGAGTTCGTCATGACAGGCTCGGTCAGGATGGCTGCGATGTCGCCAGCGGCCAGAGCCGCCTCGACCGCAGCAAGATCGTTGAATTCAACGCAGACCGCCCCCTCGGTCAGATCAAACCCCTGCCCCACGAGCCCGCGACGCAGCACGGTCTTGCCATCCTCCAAAGCCACCATCGTGTCCTGTAGCGTGCCATGATAGCAGCCGTTGAACACGAGGACCTTGCGCCGTCCTGTCACGGCGCGGGCCACGCGCAGGGCATTGCGGTTGGCGTCGGTCGCACTCAGGGTCATTTGCCAGATAAAGGGGCCGAAGCGCTTGGTCAGCAGAGCCCCTGCGCGCAGGGCCGCCTGAGATGGCAACATATAGGTTAGGCCGCGCTTGGCCTGCCGACTGATGGCCCTTGCAACGGGTTTGGGAGCGTGACCGAACATGGATCCGGTATCGCCAAGGCAGAAGTCATCCAGATGATGGCCGTCGATATCCTCGAGCCTGGCCTTGCGCGCCTTCTTGACCACCAGGGGAAACGGTGAGGGCCAGTCACGCATCCAATGCATTGGCACCCCCGCCAGCCAGGGGCTGCTGCCGCTGGTGAGTGCAGCTGCGGTCTTGGGGTGACGGGCGAGGAAAATCGCCTCTTCGGCTGAGCGAAAGGTGGCGAGCTGGCCTTGAGCAAGGCCCGCGATCTGTGCCGCTTGCGGCGGTTGTAGCACGTTATTCATGTTGCCCGGAAAGTGGTCTGTCAGCCGAGACGATAGCCAGAGTCAGCATCTGTGCCAAGCAAAACCAAGTAGATCCAAGGGCAAAATCGCCGCAGTCGCCCGGTCCTCATTCCGGCACAAAACAGCACAAGAACTTCGCGATTGGCTTTGCCCATTTACACCAAATTAAGGCGCGACCGCCCTTGCGGGCAGCCTTGGTCAATGCGGGGCCAGTCTCCGGCCACTGTCCTTCAGTAGACATGCTCTTTTCATCCGCCAAACCCTTTGCGGAGCATGTGGCAGCAGCGCTGCTCACCGGCATGGGGCGGGTCGGCGCGGAAGGGTTGGTGGGATTGCGGGCCGCTGGTGCGACAACCTTTGGTCAGGACGCTGCAACCTCGGTGGTCTACGGCATGCCGCGCATTGCCAAGGAATGGGGCGGAGTCCAGCGTGAACTGCCGATCGACCGCATTGGCCCCGCGCTTCTTGAAGCCGCACGCAAAAGGACCCGCGCCGCATGAACAGTCAGAGTGAAATGGTAACTGTCGTTCAGGGAGAATTCGCGGTCTCGCACAATCCGGCAACCGTTTTTCCACGATTCTCGGGTCCTGTGTCTCGGTCTGTCTTTATGACCAGAGCCAACGCGTCGGCGGCATGAACCACTTTCTGCTCGCCATGTCGCAAGGGAACGGCGGGTCCGACGTCAAGTATGGTGTGAATGCGATGGAATTGCTAATCAACCGCCTCATCAAAGAGGGTGCATCGCGGTTCAATCTTGAAGCCAAGGTCTTCGGCGGCGCGCGGATGACGGCGCATGCACGCGATATCGGGGCTTCAAACGCGGCGTTTGCGCTGGAGTTTCTGGACCGTGAGGGGATCCCCGTCCGCGCGCAATCGGTCAGTGGCGACCGCGCCCGAAGGGTTCAATTTGTCCCCACCACGGGCGCAGCCCGCCAGATCAGGTTCGATGGCAAGATTTCCGAGGCAGCGACCCGTCCGCAGCAACAGACGCCAACCTCGAACGTCACACTGTTCTAACGGGGGCGGATCCGTCTGACGGCCGTCAATGTCCCGATGTGCCGCCTAGCCCATGGCCTGCAGACGCTTGAGCAGCGAGGAGGTATCCCAACGCCCACCACCCAGTTTCTGCACATCCTTGTAGAACTGGTCGACCAGCGCCGTAACAGGAAGGCTCGCCCCGTTCTCATCTGCCGTCGACAAGCAGATCCCGAGGTCCTTGCGCATCCAGTCCACAGCGAAAC
>CAXQAV010000226.1:0-3788 GCA_964221795.1 Luminiphilus sp.
CATCGGCAAAGACGGTGGGCCGCACGTAGTAGCCCTTGTTCATCCCCTCGGGCAGGCCGGGGCCACCGGCCACAAGCCGTGCGCCCTCGTTGATGCCGACCTCGATCATCTCCTGGATCTTGGTCCACTGGGTCTTATTCACGACCGGTCCGATATGGTTTCCCGGCTCCGAGGCAGGGCCAACTTTGACATTGCGGGCGATTTCAGCGGCCTTTTCGACAGTTTCATCATAGATGGACCGCTGGACCAGCATCCGTGTCGGCGCGTTACAGGACTGGCCCGAATTGTCCATGCAGTGCAGCACGCCGCGTTTGACCGCCTTTTCGTCCGCGTCCGCAAAGATCACATTGGCGCCCTTGCCGCCCAGTTCCAGTGTCACGCGCTTCAGCGTGTCCGCAGCGGCAGCCGAGATTGCCTTGCCCGCACGGGTCGAACCGGTGAAGCTGATCATCGCGACATCGGGGTGCGTGGAGAGCTGGTTGCCAACGCCCAGCCCGTCGCCGTTCACAAGGTTGAAGACACCGACAGGCACGCCTGCGTCATGCACGAATTCAGCAAAGAGAAGCGATGACAGCGGGGCCTCTTCCGATGGCTTCAGGACCATCGTGCACCCGGCCAGCAGTGCGGGGATCACCTTGAGCGTGACCTGGTTCATCGGCCAGTTCCAGGGCGTGATCAGCCCGACCACGCCGATGGGTTCCAGCGCGATGCGGTCATTGGGCGCATGTGGGCCGAGCGGGCGGATCCATTCGATGTGCTTGAAGGCCTCAAGCGCGTTTTCCAGATGCCACGGCAGGCAGGGGGCCTGACTGGAGCGGGCCATATCAATGGGCGCACCCATCTCGAGGCTGATCGCTTCGGCCATTTCCTCGACCCGTGCTTCGTATTGGGCGAGGATGCCTTTGACGTATTCCACACGCTTTTCCGGCGGTGTCGCCGCCCATGCAGGGAAAGCGGCCGTGGCCGCTGCGACAGCTGCGTCTGTGTCGGCCTGATCACCGAGAGAAATGATCGCGCAGACGTCCTCGGTCGAAGGATCAATCACGCCATGGTCACGCGCGACAACCGGCGGCACCCAAGCGCCGTTGATGTAGAAGTCCCGTTTCTCGATCATGTTTTGTCTCCCTGAATAAGTCACGCCGTTCCGGCTTGTGCTATTATTTCGGAACGGCGGTTCATAGCGATGAGTGTCACAACGACGTATAAGTCAGCAAGAGCAAAACAAGAGAGGACATGCGATGTCACTGCGTATCAATGATACGATCCCCGATCTGACGGTCGAGACCGATCAGGGCACATTCTCGCTGCACGACTGGATCGGCGACGCTTGGGCGATCCTGTTTTCCCACCCCAAGGATTTTACACCCGTCTGCACCACCGAATTCGGCGCGGTTGCGCAACTGGCCGACGAATGGGCCAAGCGCGGCACCAAGGTGGTCGGCGTCAGCGTAGACGGTGTCGAGGACCACAAGAAATGGAAGGCCGACATTGAAACTGTCGGTGGCGCCCCTGCCGGTTTCCCGGTCATTGCGGATGCGGGTTTGGAGGTGTCCAAAGCCTTCGATATGCTGCCTGCCGAGGCCTATCTGTCCGATGGCCGCACGCCTGCCGATAGTGCCACCGTGCGCTCGGTCTTCATCATCGGGCCGGACAAGAAACTGAAACTGTCGATGACCTATCCGATGACCGTGGGCCGCAACTTTGCCGAGGTCCTGCGGGCATTGGACGGGTTGCAGACATCGATCGGACGCGGGGTCGCGACACCGGCAAACTGGAATGTCGGTGATGATGTGATCATTCCGGCGACGGTCAGTGACGCGGACGCGAAGGCAAAGTTCGGTGACTTCGAAACCGTGCTGCCCTATCTGCGGAAGACCAAGCTGAAGGACTGACCTCCAGCACCAGAAAAGAAAAAGGGCCCATCAGCGATGCTGACGGGCCCAGTTTTTTTGGGAAATGCGGGGGCGGCTTTACTCGGCCGCTTCCTCTTTCTTGATCTCTTCGCCGGTTTCCTGATCGACCATCTTCATGGCCAGACGGACCTTGCCGCGGTCATCAAAGCCCAAGAGCTTGACCCAGACTTCCTGACCTTCCTTCAGCACGTCCGAAGGGTGGTTCAGGCGGCGGTTCTCGATCTGGGAAACGTGGACCAGACCGTCGCGCTTGCCAAAGAAGTTTACGAAAGCACCAAAGTCGACGACCTTGACGACCGTGCCTTTGTAGATTGCGCCCTCTTCAGGCTCGGCCACGATCGAGTAGATCATATCGTAGGCCTTCTTGATCGCTTCGGCGTCGTTCGAGGCCAGCTTGATCACGCCATCATCGTTGATGTCGACCTTGGCGCCCGAGGTTTCCACGATCTCGCGGATGACTTTGCCGCCCGAGCCGATCACTTCGCGGATCTTGTCGGTCGGGATGGTCATGGTTTCGATCTTCGGTGCGTGGACCGAGAACTCGTTGGCGCCGGTCAGTGCCTTGGCCATCTCGCCCAGAATGTGCATCCGGCCGGCTTTTGCCTGTTCCAGAGCCTTCTTCATAATCTCTGGCGTGATGCCCGCGATCTTGATGTCCATCTGCAGCGAGGTGATGCCGTTTTCGGTACCAGCCACTTTGAAGTCCATGTCGCCGAGGTGGTCTTCGTCACCCAGAATGTCGGAGAGAACCGCATAGGAGCCATCTTCTTCCATCACCAGACCCATGGCCACACCGGCAACCGGTGCTTTCAGTGGGACACCAGCGTCCATCATCGACAGCGAACCGCCGCAGACAGAAGCCATCGAGGAAGACCCGTGGGATTCGGTGATCTCGGAGACCACACGGATCGTGTAGGGGAAGTCGGTTGGCGCAGGCAGGACAGCCTGCAGCGCACGCCATGCCAGCTTGCCGTGACCGATTTCACGACGGCCTGGCGAACCCACGCGGCCGACTTCACCGACCGAGTATGGCGGGAAGTTGTAGTGCAGCATGAAGTTGGCTTTGTACATGCCGGTCAGCGCGTCGATCATCTGCTCGTCGTCGCCGGTGCCCAGCGTGGTCACAACCAGACCTTGGGTCTCGCCGCGTGTGAACAGGGCGGAACCGTGGGTACGTGGCAGGATGCCGGTCTCGGACACGATCGGTCGGATCTGGTTCAGCGCGCGGCCGTCGATGCGGCGGCCATGCTTGACCACGTCACCGCGCAGAACAGCCGATTCCAGCTTCTTCATTGCGGAACCGAGGTTCTCGTCGGCCTGCTGGTCTTCGGTCAGCGAGGCAATGATCTCGTCACGTGCGGCAGCAACGGCAGAGGTGCGTTCCCGCTTGTCGGTGATCGCATAGGCAGCGCGCATCTTGTCTTCGCCAGCGGCTTTCACGGCCTCATAGAGGGCGGAATAGTCGGGGGCTTCGAACTGGAACGGCTCTTTTGCGGTTTCTTCGGCCAGATCAATGATCAGGTCGATGACCGGCTGGATCTGCTCGTGCGCAAAGGTCACGGCACCCAGCATTTCGTCTTCGGACAGCTCGTAGGCTTCCGATTCCACCATCATCACGGCGTCTTTGGTGCCAGCAACAACGAGGTCTAGACGCTGATCGGGGTTCATGCGCAGATTGTGCATGTCGTCGATCTCTGGGTTCAGGATGTATTCGCCATCCTCGAAACCGACGCGGCAAGCTGCGATCGGACCCATGAAAGGCGCGCCCGAGATTGTCAGTGCAGCCGAAGCAGCGATCATTGCAACGATATCTGGGTCGTTGACCATGTCGTGGCTCAGTACGGTACACATCACCAGCACTTCGTTCTTGAAGCC
>CAXQAV010000227.1:0-9573 GCA_964221795.1 Luminiphilus sp.
ATGCCGTAGCCGAGATGTTCCGTCATCCGACAGCGCGGGCTGAGCGGGCGACGGTTTTCGGGGGCCAGCGTTTCTGGTTGGCGCAGCAGCAGCCATATCGTCGTGGTCAACGAGAAGCAGATGAACGCTACAAAGATGGCCCGCCATCCCGCAGCCAGTACGATGTAATGGCCGATTGTGGGCGCAAGCGCAGGCACAAGCGAGAATACGATCATCACAAACGACAGGATCCGCGCCATCTGTGGTCCCGCATAGAGGTCGCGGACCAAGGCCATTGCCACAACGCGCGGACCGGCCGCACCCAGGCCCTGCAAAACCCTTGCCGCCAACATGACCTCGAGAGACTCAGCCTGCCATGCCACGACACAGGCCAGAATGTAGACACATGCACCACCTACCATCAGCGGCTTGCGCCCGAAGGCATCCGAAAGCGGCCCGGTAAAGAAAGTCCCCACACCCATGCCCAGCATAAAGCTGGTAATGATCAGCTGCGCACGGTTCAAATCACCCGGTGACAGCGCTGCGCCCATCTCGGGCAAAGCCGGCAGCATGGCGTCGATTGAAAAAGCCACGGTCGCTGCGACCATGGCCATAAGTGCAATGAATTCGGCCTGAGGAAGCGGCCTGATCGTCCGCTTCTTCATTCGGAGG
Organism: Luminiphilus sp.; assembly: GCA_964221795.1. Taxonomy (GTDB): domain Bacteria; phylum Pseudomonadota; class Alphaproteobacteria; order Rhodobacterales; family Rhodobacteraceae; genus Yoonia. Next base: position 652 of record CAXQAV010000227.1, read on the forward strand.
CCGCAAGCTGTTCCATAATCTCGGTGATCACATTGGCCCACATTTCGGGCGGCTGCGCTCCTGGAACGGCGTGTTGGTGCGCCACGATAAAGGTCGGCACCGAGTTGACGCCCATTTTGCGGCTGTGGGCGTCACGTGCGCGGATATCATCTGCATCCGCTGTTGAAGCGAGCAGTTTGCTGACCAAGGCAGCATCCATTTCGGCAGTGTCCGCGATATCGGCCAGCACTTCGTGATCAGAGATATCGCGGCCATCCACGAAATAGGCTTTGAAAAGCAGATCCACGACCAGCGACTGCCGCTGCTCGATACCGGCCCAGTGGATCAACCGATGCGCGTCAATCGTATTTGGCGTGCGCGCGATCTTTTCGAGATTGATCACGGCACCTGCCTTTTCCGCATGTTCGGCAACGGGTGCGTAAGCGCGCACAGCCCCGTCCTTGCCACCGAATTTGCCCTCGAGATAAGCGCGGCGCTCCATGCCCTCGGCTGGCATATCCGGGTTTAGCTGGAACGGATGCCATTCGATCGTGAAAGGATGATCGGGAAACTGGGCCAGAGCCTTGTCTAGATTGGTCTTGCCGATATAGCACCACGGGCAGATCGGATCAGAGATGATATCAAGCTTGACCATATTCGGCCTCCCATTCGTCACGCAACAAGCGCCGGAGAAGTTTATTGTTCGACCCACGGGGCAGGCTGTCACAGCGCTGAAGGATCCGCGGGCATTTGTACCGTGCAAGACGGCTGGCGAGGAAATCCCGCAATGCCTCCTCCTCTATCACGTCTGAAGCGACATAAAAGGCTGCAATCACGCGCAGATCCCTGCGCACACGCACAGCGCAGGCTTCGGCCTCGGTGATTTCAGGGTGAGAGAGCAGGGCGGTTTCCACCTCGATCGGGCTGACACGAAAACCGCCCGCGTTCATCATATCATCGTTGCGGCCCGCATAGGTGAGCGCGCCGTCAGGAGCCATCCGGACCTGATCACCGGTCAGGAACCACTCACCCTGATAGCGCGCGGCGGTCGCTTCTGGTGCATCCAGATAGCCCAGCATCAGGCCGGGATCACCCCTATAGACGGCGAGTGTCCCTGTCTCGCCATGGGCCACCGGACCGTCGGCGCCGATAACCGCAATCGTGCGCCCCGCCTGCGGATAACCCATGGCGCCTTCAGGTGCCGCACGGGCCGGTGCGCCGGACACAAAGGTTGAACACTCTGACATGCCGAATGCTTCGTGCAGATCACAGCCCGCAGCCTTTCGCCACCTGTCGCGCAACGTTGGGTCCAATGGCTCGCCTGCCGCCAGCCCATGGCGCAGCTCGGGCAGGGCAGGGAGCGTGCCCTTCAGCTGCCGCCGGTAGACTCCCGGTGCCGCGGCAAAGATCGTGATTTTATGTTCAGCAAGCGCCTGCGGCAGGGCCGAGTGAGGCAGCTCTGCCGCCGGGATCAAAGCCGTTGCACCGACCGACCAAGGATCTAGCAACCCGGTTCCGAGCGTAAAGCTCCAGTTGAAGGCACCCGCATGCAACACGCGGTCGCTTTGGCGCAGCCCGTACCAACCATCATACATCATCCGGCGCGCCCAGATGGCTCGATGGGCATGCACCACGGCCTGCGGTTTGCCCGATGTGCCAGAGGTGAAGATGATATAGGCCGGACGGTCCGGATCACCTAGTTGATAGTCGGCAGGCGGCAAGGTCCGGAAGCTGCGCAACTCGGCAACAGGGATTTGCCGGACGGGTGCGGCGGCGAGGCCATCGGCGATCAGCGTCGCGGCCGGTCTGACTATGGCCGCGACCGCGTCCACCTCAGGTTTGGTCAGCTCCGCCGAAAGCGGGACCGGCAATATACCTGCCGCGATGGCGCCAAGATAGGCGATGGGGAAATCAGCGGTATTTCCCAGTTGAAGAAAGACTCGGTCGCCTTGCTTCAAACCTTTGCGAAGCAGACCCGCCGCTGTGCCCAACACGGCCTGTTCAAGTGACTGATAGGTGAGTGGTGCGTCATCCGAGCCGACGACGACCAGGGCTATTTTGTCACGCAATGCCTGCGCATGCCGCAGGACATAGGCCGCCAGATTGAACGCCGCAGGTGGCGGGTCGATGGGTGGGGTGCGGACAAGAGACAACATGTCTCAGCGCTAGTGCTTGCGTCTAACTGTTGCAAGAGCCGGTGGCGCTGCTTATGGAATGCGCATGGCTGGAACCGACCCGAAAAACCTGATGCGTATTGCCCGCGAAGATGGTGAGAGTGCCGTTGCACAACCGCTCGACCTTGGCGCGCGGGTGCGCGAATTGCGCAAGGCGCACGACTGGACTTTGGAGCAGGCGGCCCAACGCGCAGGTCTGGCCCGCTCGACACTGTCAAAGATCGAAAACGGGCAGATGTCGCCGACCTATGACGCTTTGAAAAAGCTGGCCGTCGGTCTGCAAATCTCGGTGCCGCAGCTCTTTACGCCGCCCTCGAAGGGGCAGGTAAATGGCCGGATGGCCGTCACCAAGGCTGGAGAAGAAACCACCAAGCTGACGACCACCTACGAGCACGCGCTTCTGGCCGAGACCCTCACCACGAAGAAGATGCTGCCCTACCGCGCCCGCGTCCGCGCCCGGCAGTTCGAGGATTTCGACGGCTGGGTCCGTCACGACGGTGAGGAGTTCCTCTACGTCCTGACAGGCCAGATCCGCCTCTACACCGAGTTCTATGAACCCGTTGACCTCAAACGGGGCGACAGCGCTTATTACGATGCCTCCATGGGGCACAACGTGATCTCGATCAGTGCCGAGGATGGGACGATCCTCTGGGTGACTTCACTGGGCTAACGCGGCGCGGCCCCCATTATTCCTCATACCACCAGACATCAGGCTGCCAGCCTGGCCAGTCGCCGAAGATCGGGATGTACTCGGGATAGTGCAGCTCTTTGGCGTGGGCGATGCGGCTGATGTTCCACTGGTAGATCGGGATCACAAAACGCCCTGCTGTCAGAACGCGGTCAAGGGCTTTGACAGCCGCGACAAAATCGCTCTGGCTTTCAGATGTCAGGAGGCGGTTGATCATCGCATCAACTGCTTCCGATTTCACACCCATCAGGTTGCGCCCGCCTGTCACATCCGCCGCATCCATGCCGAAGTAACCGAATTGCTCGTTGCCGGGCGAAAGCGAGACACCGACGCGGTAATACGTCATGTCAAAGTTATAGACGTCAGTGCGTTCCTTGACTTGCGCACTGTCCACGACCGAGATCGTCGGTGTCACCCCGATGCGGGCAAGGGATTCGACATACATGTCAATAATCGCCTGGTTTTCGGAGGCACCGGTCTGGAGCAGAATTTCGAATGTGAACGGCTCTCCTGCCGCGTTCTTCATGACACCGTCCTGCACGGTCCAGCCTGCGGCCTCCATCTGGGCCAGTGCTGCAGCAGTCCCTGCGCGGTTGCGCTCGGACCCGTCACTGACGGGCAGGGCGTAGCCTTCGATCGTGCCAGGCACAAAGTCTGCAGCGAAGGGCTCAAGGAATTCCAGTACACGGCCTTCGGCAGGTCCATTCGACATCCCGAGCGGCGAGTTCGACCAGTATGAGGTGATGCGTGGCTGTGCAGAGCCTGTCATCGCCTCGTTGATGAATTCGAAATTGAAGATCTGGATCATCGCATCGCGGACGCGCCAATCGGCAAACTGGTCGCGGCGGGTGTTCATGACAAAGCCGGTCATGCCCGACGGGCGTGCGTGCGGCAGGACCGATTTGACGACATCCCCGCTCTGCGCCGCAGAGAAATCATATTGCGCATCCCAGCGGGCGACGTTGAACTCGCGGTTCGTATTGACCTCGCCGACCTTGAAGGCCTCGAAGGCAGCTGTTTCATCGCCGAAGAATTCGATCCTGAGTTCGTCGATGTTGTTGGTGCCGACGCGGAACGGCACGTCCGCACCCCAATAGTCAGGATTGCGCCGCAGCGAGATAAAGCGGCCAGCCTCGAAATCGTCAATCACGTAGGGAGAAGACATGATGGGCACGATCTCTGTTGTGCTTTCGGCGAAATCGACGCCCTCCCATTGGGCTTTCTTCAGGATCGGACGCAATCCGGCCAGCAGCGCCAGCTCGCGGTCCTCGACATTGAAGGTGAACCGGACAGAGCGTGGTCCGGTCTGCTCCATGGTATCGACCTTGTCCCAGAAACCGAGGTAGCGGGGATGACCGACCGTGCCCAAAGTCTCGTAAGACCACATCACGTCTTCGACGGTGACGGGGCTGCCGTCGGAAAAGCGCGCCTCTTCGCGCAGGGTAAATTCGACCCACTCGCGATTCGGTCCGGTTTCGATGGTTTCGGCCAGAATCCCGTAAAGCGAGAAGGGTTCATCGAGCGAACGGCCCATCAGACTTTCGCCGATGAGAAAGCGCAACTGCCATGGCGTGCTGCCCTTGCGGACGAACGGGTTGAGACTGTCAAAGCTGCCGACATTGGCTTGCACCAGCGATCCACCGGTTGGTGCATCCGGGTTTGCATAAGGCAATGACACAAAATCAGGTGGGAGAGCAGGCTCGCCATACATAGCTATGCCATGCTGCGGTTGCGCCGATGCAAGACCGGCCACGAGACTTAGCCCAGCCCCAAGAAGCAGACGACGCAGATTTTCACGAATAAGTTGTGCCATGACCCGAACCCCCGGCTGTTTTGTTCTTTGTTATGAGAAGAGCCTAAAGAGGGTTTCCAAGCTTTTCAAACTTTTAGCTTGGAGCCGAGCGACGGATTGCTTATAAAGAAACTACTGCTCGATAGGTTTCTTGCCTGTATGAAACCTGCCTCAATAACTTTACGCCCGCCTCGTGCGGGCGTTTTTTTTGTGGTTTTCTTGGGTGCGGTGGCTTTTGCAGGTGCAGCATATAGACTGCGCCAAACACAAGAGAATCGGAGCCTAAGATCATGTCACTCGCAGGAAAAACCGCTGTCATTACCGGATCAAACTCGGGCATCGGGCTGGGTGTTGCCCGTGAATTGGCCAAAGCGGGGGCCAATGTCGTGCTCAATTCCTTCACCTACCGCGAGGAAGACCACGCGCTTGCCGTCGAGATCGCCAAAGTCTGCGGCGTCGAGGCGAAATACGTGCAGGCCGACATGTCCAAAGCCGAGGATTGCCGGCGTCTGGTAGTCGAGGCTGGTGGCTGCGATATCCTTGTGAACAATGCAGGTATCCAGCACGTTGCCCCGGTGCAGGAATTCCCGATTGAAAAGTGGGATGCGATCATTGCGATCAACCTAACTTCGGCTTTCCACACCATCGCCGCTGCCGTCACCGGTATGCGCGAGCGCGGCTATGGCCGGATCATCAATATCGCTTCGGCGCACGGGCTGACCGCTTCGCCCTACAAGTCGGCCTATGTGGCCGCAAAGCACGGGATCGTCGGGCTCACCAAGACCATCGGGCTCGAGACCGCGCGGGACCCGATCACCTGTAACGCCATCTGCCCGGGCTATGTCCTGACCCCTCTGGTGGAGGCGCAAATCCCGGACACGATGAAAGAGTACAACATGTCCCGCGAGGACGTGATCGAACAGGTCATGCTCCAGCGCCAGCCTTCCAAGGAATTCGCGACGGTCGAACAATTGGGCGGTACGGCTGTCTTCCTCTGCTCGGACGCGGCGGCACAGGTCACCGGCACCACAATCAGCGTTGACGGCGGCTGGACCGCGCTCTGATTGCGGTATGGGGATGACCAAGCGCATCAATCTGGCATTGCAGGGCGGCGGGGCGCATGGCGCCTTTACCTGAGGCGTTCTTGATCGCCTGCTGCAGGAAGAAGACGTCGAATTCGCGGGAATATCCGGTACGTCAGCGGGGGCGCTCAACGCGGCGGCGCTGAAATCCGGCTGGGTTGAGGGTGGACGCGAAGGGGCGATCGCCAATCTGACGTGGCTTTGAGAACAGGTCGGCGCCATCACTGATCCTGCCTTTTCGGCATGGTTGGACGCTGCCGCGCCCACCGCAGAGCTCTGGGCAAAGACCCTGAAATACTCGCCCGCCTATATGGGCTTTGACATGACCACGCGTATGTTCTCGCCCTATGTCTACGGCACGATGACCCGCAATCCTCTGGAACGGATTGTGACGCGTTTTCACTATGACGCCGTCTGCGCCACCGAGGGCCCCGAGCTTTTCATCGGGGCGACAAACGTGCGCACCGGCAAGATCAAGCTTTTCTCCGGCGACGATATCGATCCTGAGGCCATCCTGGCCTCAGCCTGCCTGCCCAGTCTCTTTCAGGCGGTCGAGATTGACGACCCCGAGACCGGCACGACCGAGGCCTATTGGGATGGCGGCTATACCGGCAATCCGGCCCTGTTCCCCCTATTCGAGGTCGAATTCCAAGATGATATCCTTATCGTGAACATCAACCCGCTTTATCGTGCGGAGATTCCCACAGACAGCCAGTCGATCGCCAACCGGATCAACGAGATCAGCTTTAACAGCTCGCTTCTGCGGGAGCTGCGCGCGATCGAGTTTGTCAAACGCCTGATTGCGGACGGGAAGGTCCAGCGTGGCACCATGAAGGACGTACTGGTCCATATGATTGCGGACGATGAACTGATGAACATGCTCAACGTGGCAACCAAGACGATCCCGACGCCACTTGTCATCGCGCGGCTCAAAGCAGCGGGCGCGGCGGCTGCTGATCGCTTTCTGACCGATCACAAGGATGATCTGGGGCAGCGCAGTACGGTCGATCTGGCGGCGATGTTCAACTGATCAGCTTGATTGCCAGCGCCAGCATGGCCACGCCGATGATAATATCGAGAACGCGCCATGCGCGCGCCGACTGCATCACGGGTGCCAGCAGTCGCGCGCCATAGCCGAGGCCGAAGAAGAAAACAAAAGACGACGTTATGGCCCCAAGCGCGAAAGCGAGTTTCTGGGACGCGATGACGTATTGCGTCGAGATAGCACCAACGAGGCCCAGCGTGTCGAGGTAGACATGCGGATTGAGCCACGTGAATGCCGCCCCTGTCGCCAACGTCGCCCAAAGGCCCGCACTTTGCCCCGACAGCTGCATCGCATAGGCACCGCGATAGGCCGCAACAAACCGCGTGATCCCATAGATGAAAAGAAAAGCGGCACCGCCCCACGCCATGATCTGCGGCAGGAGAGGATAGAGCGTCACGATCACGCCAAATCCGAGAACGCCAGCGCCGATCAGGACTGCGTCCGAAATAGCACAGAGCAGGCAGAGCCAGAACACATGCGCCCGTGCAAGCCCCTGCCGCAGGACAAAGGCATTCTGTGCGCCAATCGCAAGGATCAGCGCAAAGGCTGTGGCAAAGCCGGTAATGGCTGGCCCGATCATGGTTTAGGCAGTGGGGTTCGTCACCTTCACGGCGTCCTTGCCGTTGGGGTAGACCAGACCGGCAGAAATGACGAGTTTCGCGGCATCTTCGACCGACATATCGAGAGGCATGACGTCACGCTGCGGCACAAACAGAAGGAACCCCGATGTCGGGTTCGGTGTGGTGGGCAGGAAGACTGTCACGATAGGTTCACCATCGTTCAGCTTGTCGTGGATCTCGCCCTTGGCATTGATCGAGATAAAGGCAATCGCCCAGATACCGGGACGGGGATATTGAACCAGACAGGCCTTGTCGAAAGAGGTTTCACGCTGCGAGAAGACTGTCTCCGCGATCTGTTTGACCGCATTGTAGATCGAGCGGACAACAGGGGTCCGGTCCACAAGGCGCTCACCCCACGCAAGAAACGAACGCCCGATCAGACCCTTGCCGATCCAGCCCACTAGAACAGTGAAGATCAGAAAGACAAAAACGCCGACGCCGCGCACGTTGACGGCGATCTCTTCACCCGGCCCGCGACCAAGCAGGCGGTTGATCAGCTCTTCTGGGTGATAGGCTTGCGGCACAAAAGGCCAAACCCAGCTGTCCACCCATCCAACAACGGTCCAGATGAGCCAGACTGTGAGGCCAATGGGCGCAACAATGATCAGACCCGCCAGAAAATTGCTGCGAAGTCGCGCGATAGTACCCGGTTTGCGCGGTTTGTGATCGTCATGCAGCGGGTTGGTCATCATTGTCTTCCGGAAATCTCGTCCGCCACATCTATGCGCTCATGCTGGTGACAACAAGGTAAACAGACCCAACGGCAGGCTATTTGCCCAAAGCAATGGCAATTTCGGCTGCCAGACGCGCATTATTGCGCACCAGCGCGATATTCGCCGTCAGCGAGCGGCCCTCTGTCAGTTCGAAAATCCGTCCCAAAAGGAAAGGCGTGACCGCCTTGGCGCTGATACCTTGTGCGTCCGCTTCAGACAGGGCCTCTTCGATGATCGGGCGCAGTTGCTTTGCGGCGATCTCCGCCTCTCGCGGGATCGGGTTTGTCACCAACTGACCACCTGACAGGCCCATAGCGCCCCGCATCTTCTGGGCAGCCGCGATTTGAGATGCACTGTCCATCCGCAGCGGGGCAGGGATGTCGGACGTGGACGACCAGAAGGCCGGCACGCTGTCCTGCCCGTACACAATCACGGGGACGCCAAGCGTTTCCAGCACCTCGAAGGTCTTGGGCAAATCAAGGATCGCCTTGGCTCCAGCGGCCACGACTGTCACGGGTGTCTGCGCCAGTTCCTGCAGGTCGGCCGAGATATCAAAGCTAGTCTCGGCACCGCGATGCACCCCGCCAATGCCGCCGGTCGCAAAGACGGAAATACCCGCAAGATTTGCCGCAATCATCGTCGCGGCGACGGTCGTTGCGCCCGTACCACCTGTTGCGATGCACGCAGCCATATCAGCACGAGACAGCTTTGCGACTCCCTCGGCCTGTCCAAGTGTTTCGAGTGTCGTATCGTCCAAGCCGATATGCAGCGTGCCGGCGATCACGGCAATGGTGGCAGGGATAGCGCCTGCATCACGGATATCCTGCTC